>JAGVEG010000003.1 GCA_020058355.1 Candidatus Berkelbacteria bacterium | reverse complement strand
TAGTAGGGCCATCGTGGCCGGGGCGAATCGCGTTGACTGATTCGATGTATTGAATTCTACAGAATGTATTACAGTTTGTCAAGTGTTATTCAAAAGGTACTACAGTATGAAGTATGTCTGGGCGATTCTATTTATATATTAGACGCACGCACGTGACACATTGTTATACGTTTGTCAACAGCGAGGGGGGTTAAATGGGCGCTGTGGGTGTGGGGGTACGGCAGGGGGCACCCCCCTTATATGTGAGATTCGCGAAGTTACTGTATACACTGCATTCGAGACAAATGCCAAACTCATCTCACCCACTTCGCTAATCATTCTACTTTCATCCCTTGAACACACCCCCACTCTGCAAAACTCCGCCACCCAATCCAACACTCTCCATCGGAAACGCCCCCGTCACTTTTTACTAACCCCTTGCAAAAATTCTACAAAAAATTTACACTCGTCCAAACGCCACTTAATGGTCGCCATGTACAAACCTGACATAGACTTTGGAAGCTCCTTCGCTGAGAACCCGCCCGACTTTGAACAGTTGAAGTACAGGGTGGACGCTGCGTTGAAAACGATCCAGTTTCTCGATCAGGATGTGGAGGTTGATTTACCAGAGCAGGCCAAGGCCCGTGCCGTATTCACACAAGCTCTACCCGAGGACACTCAGGAGCTGCACAACCCCGGTGTGGTTCTCCACCTCAAGCTGATGCTGTCAGAGTATGACAAGCAGGTCATTGCCAGTGCCGCCCAATTGCGCACCTACATTACCAATAAATTGCTGGAAGACTCAGGATCCACAGATCCACGGGTGCGACTGAAGTCATTAGAGTTGCTGGGCAAGATCAGCGACGTGGGGCTATTTACGGACAAGTCGGAGGTGACGATACGCCACCGCCCAACGGAAGAGCTCGAGAGACTACTGCAGGAGAAACTTGCTCGTGTGCTGGAGGTTGACCCCGAAGAAGAAAAAGCCAGACGACCCTTGCCCCAACCCCCTGCAGAACCTGAACCAGTTATTGAAGACACCCCCGTGCCCAATGAGCGCGCCGCACGTAAGAGAGCCAGGAGAACGACATAACAACCATTGCATGGGACGGCACTACCTTAGCCGCAGACAAACTCCGTACATTTGGCACGACCCCAGTACGTACCACCAAGATGTTCAGGTGCACATACAAGGGTCTCGATGCCATTGGTGGGTGTTCAGGTAATGCGTTCGAAGTTGAACGATGGAAGGAATGGTTCCTTGGTGAACGGGACCCAGCAAAAAAGCCCCAGGTAGGAGATAACTTCCGAGTCATGCTGGTATGCGCTGGTAAGCAGGTGTATTACGCCATGGCAAGCTATGAGTTTGTTTTTGTGGACGTCCCTCGGTTTTCCACAGGTTCAGGTGCGGATCATGCAGATGGGGCTATGGCATTCGGGGCTACAGCAGAGCAGGCAGTTAAAATCGCTTCACAGTTTGACATCTACACAGGCAGCGAAGTAGATACCCTCAGGCCACTGGGTACTGAATGAACCGCGATGACCTGGCCCGCATGATGCAGGGGATGACTCACGAAGACATGCTCAGAACGCTTGAGCTGTTGGAGGAGCTCGACACCCGTAAACGCGTCAAGATATGCCAGGAGTCCCTGCACGCATTCGTCATGCATATGCAGCCCGACTACAAGATGGGCACTCACCTGCACAAGCTCTATGAGCTGCTCGAAGACGTTGAGATGGGTGAACGAGATCGAATACTCGTAAATTGCCCACCACGCTTCGGGAAATCTATGGCTGTTTCCACATATTTTCCAGCGTGGTATATAGGGAATAACCCGACTCATAAAATCATTATCGCATCCCACACAGCTGACCTTGCAGTGGACTTTCTTCGCAAAGTCCGAAACCTCATGCAGTCTGATGAGTACAAAGAAATATTCCCTGATGTGAGTGTCGCTGCTGATGCGAAAGCTGCGGGTAAATGGAACACCAACCACGGTGGCGAAGCGTTCGCCTGCGGAGTTGGGGGTGCCTTGAGTGGCCGGGGCAGCCACCTTTTGCTGATTGATGACCCGTTTTCAGAGTCTGCAGTCATTAACGGAAACTATGAGGTTTTCGATAAGGTGTATGAATGGTTCACCTACGGAGCGCGAACCCGTCTCATGCCTGGTGGCAGAATAGCGGTGATCCATTGTTTGGTTGGGGGCACTGAGATTACTATGGCCAATGGTGCAACAAAGAGATTACGGGATATCAGGCCTGGGGATATGGTGGCCAGTTACGAGAGGGGCCTACTCCGACCCGCTAAAGTCCTTAATTGGAAAAACCAAGGGATAGATCGTGTATATACACTGGTGATGAAATCAGGTAATATACTCCGTGGGAATGAACGGCATCCGCTGTTAGTAGACCTCAACGGAGTAGAAACTTGGATCAAAATCAAAGACCTGAAACCCGGCATGTCACTTGTATCAATGAAGGCTGCGAAAAACTATCCCGAGCCACAACTGTGCGGGGTATGTGTAGAGGGTGCCAGATTGCGGCGTTTGCAGTTAAGAAAGAAGCTGGGTGGACACCCCCTACTAAACAAGACTACCAATGCCTTACAGAAAATTGTACAAACTTATCTAAGGCCAAAACTAGGCAAGGTTTATGCAACGCATGCTTCGCCCGACAGAGCTACCATAAAAAGCACCCAGACGCCCCCTATCTACCAATGGGCCACCACGGGAAATGGAAAGGGCTGGTTTGCCCGACAGAAGGGTGTGAGAGACCGGTTCAGTCTAATGGGCACTGCTCTCCCTGCGCTGGCAAGATATTTTTACAGAAACGCCTCGCCAGAGGTGACCAAGTATACTGCCCAGCCAAACGACGGCAGTCCCACCTCAAAGCTCGATACGGAATCGACCAAGAGCAATACCTTGCTATGTACACAGCCCAAGAAGGACGGTGTGCTATCTGTCGTGAGGAACCTCACGAAGGTAATACACCAAAGGGTTGGAAAAACCATAAACTGGCTGTCGACCACTGCCACCAAACAGGGAAAGTCCGAGCGCTACTCTGTAACCCGTGCAATCTTATCGTCAAAGACCGCAACAGCATCGACGTATTGCAAAGGGCCATTGAGTACATTGAGACCCACTCTAGACGAGATTCTGAGCATAACCCTTGATTCTGAGCAAGAGGATGTGTTTGATATACAAGTGGAAGGTACGGAAAACTTTATCGCCAACGGGGTAGTTAGCCATAACACCCGCTGGTCGCAGCTGGACCTCACAGCCCGTTTACTCAAAGACGGCGCGCTAAACAAGCAAGCAGACCAGTACGAACTGTTTGAGTTCCCGGCCATCCTGAACGAGGGTACACCGGAAGAAAAATCCCTCTGGCCAGAACAGTGGACGTTGGACTCACTCAAACGCACGAAAGCGTCCATGCCCCTGTTCCAATGGAACGCTCAGTACCAGCAGAACCCGACCAACGCTGACAGCGGCATCGTGGTTAAAGAATGGTTCAAGATATGGAAGAAGGAAACCCCACCCAATTGTGAGTTCATAATCATGGCGCTTGACGCTGCAGTCGAGGCAAAGAAGCGCTCGGACTTTAACGCCTTGACAACATGGGGGGTGTGGTTCAATGAGACCACCAACCGGAACGAGATCATCTTGCTGAACTCATTGAACTTCAGGGCGGAGTTCCCGGACCTGAAAGACAAGTGCCGGCAGGAGTATGACTACTGGCAGCCAGACTCATTCATCATCGAGCAGAAAGCCAACGGCGCACCACTGATCCAGGAGTTCAGAGCTGCGGGTGTTTACGTCACACCGTTCGTTCCACACCGTGGCACGGGTGATAAGACAATGCGGTTGGGCGCGGTAGCTGATATGATAAGGGATGGGGTTGTGTGGGTGCCAGAGACCCGGTGGGCTGAAGAGTTGGTGGAGCAGGTGAGCTCCTTTCCATCTGGAGCCCACGATGATTTATGCTTGGTTGGCGATACACTGATTACTATGGCTGATGGGAGTAAGAAACCTATCTGTGAAGTAGCTGTGGGGGAATTGGTGTGTACTCCATTTGGTCCCTGTAAGGTTTTGGAGTCCAGATGTACGGGGGTCAAGCCTGTGGTCGAGTTTGCTGGTGTAAGAGGTACAGCCAATCACCCCATAATGACTACGAAAGGATGGAAGAACCTTGGGCAACTAAATCGCAACGATGTTATAATAGACGAATCAACACTACGAGGTTCGTCATGGCTAAAAGCAAAACTAATTCTGAGTTGGTGGTATTTAATGGAAAACGTTACAGGCGCTACCCAGACTCTAAAAGAAACCACTTACGGAACTATTTTGGACGCGCTGGCGGGTTTGGGTTTCTCCATCGGGATATATGGGAGCACGCTAATGGCCCTATCCCAGAAGGCCACCACATCCATCACAAAGACGGGAACAGCCTTAACAACAGTTTGGAGAATCTCGAATGCATTTCTGCGCAAGAGCATTGGGATGAACATAGGGAGCAAAGAGTCGAGCTTGGCAGAAGTGAGCAGTTCCAAAAACACCTCGCTGAGATCAGACCACTCGCAGCTAAGTGGCATAGCTCTGAGGAAGGGCTTGCCTGGCATAGAAAGCATGCAAAAAACTCGCTCCACAAAGTCTCCACTAAAGGCAAAAAGAAGCCTGTCAAGGAGCGTATTTGCGTGCGTTGCCAATCTGAGTTTTTGGGGACCCCCAGAAAAGACTACTGCAGTACAATTTGTTGGGGCCAGTTTAACCGAGAGAAGATTAACGCAAAAAATTTGGCTACCCGAGAAGGAAAAATCTGTGACCAGTGCAAATGTGTGTATACCGCTGCAACAATCCGGCAGCGATTCTGCTCCCCTAAGTGTAAAAGCGTACACAACAACGCACTGGCCAAATCCCGTCGAAAAAGTATACAACCTGAAAGTTGATCGGTGCCCATGGTATTTTGCAAATGGTGTACTGACCCACAACTGCGACGCCCTCACCATGAGTTTAACCAGAATGCGCCAAGGTGGTTTCGTAACTTTGACTAGCGATGAAGATCAGGATGATGGACAATACGAAGGGCGTGTCGCCAAATATTATTAGAGGCTCAGATGATTGATCGTACACCTACTCCCATGTCATTACCAGAGGGTCTCGAACCGGACCTTGAGATAGAGATTGTCAACCCGGATGACGTGACCATGTCTGTTGATGGGGTGGAGATTGACCTCATGCCAGACGCACCAGATACATCAGGGGAAACCCACGAATCTAATCTGGCAGAGTTCCTTGACGACGACACCCTCAACATATTGGGGATGTACCTGCTAGAAGACGTGGACAATGACATCCTATCCCGATCAGCCTGGTCAAAGACTTACGTTGAGGGGCTGCATACACTGGGCCTGAACATCGAAGAGCGCTCAGAACCTTGGGCAGGAGCGTGCGGTCTCACTCACCCCATGTTGCTCGAAGCAGCAGTCAGGTTCCAGTCAGAGACCATCATGGAGACATTCCCTGCGGGCGGGCCGGTTGGCGTCAAGATAATTGGCAAAGAATCTGTAGAAAAACTCGCGGCCAGCAAGCGTGTCAAAGAGGATATGAACTACCGGCTGACCGAACAGATGCAGGAGTACCGGACAGAACATGAGAAGATGCTGTTCAACCTGGCCTTGGCCGGTGCCGCGTTCAAAAAAGTCTACGACGATCGAACTCTAGGTCGGCCAGTCAGCGTGTTTATCCCAGCAGAAGACCTGATCATGCCCTACGCGTGCTCAAGCGTTACGCAGGCGTATAGAAAAACCCACCGGATGAGGAAGACCTGCAACGAGGTCAAGAAACTGCAGATTCAGGGGTTCTACCGGGAAGTCGAGCTCCCCGAGCCCACCATCATGACCAACGAGATCGAGGAAGCCAAGGCCGACAAAGAAGGCGTGAGCATCACGGATGATGACCGACACACGCTGTACGAGATCCACTGCGAGATGGACCTGCCGGGCTACGAAGATGAGGATGGTGTCAAGCTGCCCTACGTGATCACTGTCGATGCGAGCTCAGGGATCGTGCTGTCAATCTACCGGAACTGGCTGGAAGACGACATATTGTTTCTTCCTCGCCAGCATTTCACAGGGTATAGCTATGTAACAGCGAATGGCGCGTATGGGTTTGGGTTGATTCACCTGGTAGGCGCACTGGCCAAAGGGGCCACGAGTATCCTCAGGCAGTTGATTGACGCGGGTACACTGTCTAACTTGCCGGGTGGGTTCAAAACCCGTGGCGCGCGTATCAAAGGCGACGACTGCCCTATCATGCCCGGTGAGTTCCGGGATGTGGACGTCAGCAGCGGTACGCTGAAGGACAGCATTGTCCCACTGCCATACAAAGAACCAAGCCAGGTGCTGTTTGCGCTGTTGAACGCAGTGATTGACGAAGGCCGCCGACTCGCTGCTACCGCTGACATCAAGATCAGTGACATGAGCGCCGAGGCTCCAGTGGGTACCACACTGGCCCTGTTGGAGCGCCAACTTAAAGTCATGGGTGCGGTTCAGGCCCGAGTGCACGCCTCGATGAAAGAGGAGTTCAAACTCCTCAAAGCTGTGATTCGTGACAATGCTCCAGTAGCCTATGAGTACGAGCCAGACTCAGGAACACCGCAGGCGGCGCAGGCTGACTATGACATGGTGGATATCATCCCGGTGTCAGACCCTAACGCGTCTACAATGACACAGCGGATCGCGCAGCTGCAGGCGGTTATTCAGATGGCCCAGATTGCACCGACAGTCTATGATCAGGCGGAGTTACACCGGTCAGCCATCGAGTTGATTGGCCTGCCCAATGCAGCGAAAATAGTGCCCCTTCCCACAGACAAAGTTCGCAAGCCCAAGGACCCGGTGAGTGAGAATATGGCGGCCATGGTGGGGCAGCCCTTGAAAGCGTTCCAGTATCAGGACCACAAGGCCCACATCGCAGCGCACCAGGCGTTTCTACAGGACCCAGGCATGCAGCAGATTCTCCAAGGACCTACAGGGCAGACCATCGGGCCATCTATCATGGCGCACATCCAGGAGCACATGGCGTTCCAGTACAAGCAGGAGATTGAAGCCTTGCTTGGGTACCAATTGCCTGATGACGAAGAAGGTATGAGTGAGGAGTTGGAGAAACAGATCAGCGCGGTCATGTCTCAGGCGGGTACAGCGTTGCTGCAGCGTAACCAGCAGGCCGCAGCGCAAGCTCAGGCACAGCAGGCCGCGCAAGACCCAGTCATCCAGGCTCAACAGAAAGAGCTGGAGCTCAAACAGCTCGAGATGCAGAGAAAAGGCAAAAACGACCAGTATGACTATGACGTGGCACTGAAACGTCTGGAGCTGGAGGAGCAGAGAATTCAGCTGGAAGACCAGCGGATACGGGAGAAACAGCGAGCCCAAATTATTAAAGACGCTGCGCAGTTAGAAATACAATCAAGGACACAGCCATGACTGAGCTTGAGTACGTTCAGAAGGAAGTAAAAGAAAAGATCGCCGGGCACGAACATGCGCTCTTACGGGGGCACATCAAAAATATGGAAGAGTTCAGCCGTTTACAGG
>JAGVEG010000032.1 GCA_020058355.1 Candidatus Berkelbacteria bacterium | reverse complement strand
CCCATACCCGCCTGAAGCCTCCTGATAATCTCTTTTGGATCAATACGCATGACAATACCCTCCTTTCGGAGGGTATTGTCTCACTTAGTGTTCAATATGTTGCCGAGACGTTAAGGGCAGGTACTTAATGACATACTCCTCAGACTCACATCCAAGGTTTTCTCCGAGCTAAAAGCCCGGACACATAAACGCGTCCGGGCTTAGAGAGTAGTCCTACTAGTTACTTTTTTGGTGAAAACCGAGGAGTCATTCGATGTTCAAGCATTATCGCTTGTAGCTGGGCAATTGAGTCTTTCCCAACCTTACGCAAACTAATAAGGGTAGCATAGTCCACATCTCGTAAGTCAAAAAGATGGGTGTATCCTGCCTTAATCAACCTACTTCTTGCCTGCGGATGTAAATTGAGTACCTCAAGTTTTAGGTCGTCAAACCGCATTTCTGACTCAATCTCCGACTCCCGCTTCCAAATCTCTGCCCTTTTCTTGTTTAGCGCTTCCTCAAGAGCTTCGAGCTCTTCACGACATCTAGCGAGTTCATTCACTCTCTCAATGCTCTCTAGTACCTGAGCATATGACTGCTCAAGGTAGGTTCCATTGTGAAAGCGAACAAAATACCCTTCTCCACCTCCCTCGCAAACTTCTTCAACATCATCTTCTAGAGAATCAATGATGCCATTGAGTGTGGCGTCATAAAAATTCTCAGAATATGGACCAGGAGTATTTTCCCTTACTACCTCCATAAGCTGCACCCAGCTATACCATCCGTTAATAATAGAGTCCGAGAAGCTCCCCAGAGTGGCATTGACGCGTCTTTTTGCGTCATCGTAGCCCTCTAGCTCTTCGAAATTACTACCTTCTTTATTCATAATGAACACCACCTTTCTTTCCCTCGTTCTATCAGGTGGCTCAAAAAAAACAACCCCTTGCGGAGTTGTTTTCCCATCACGAGGATATTACGCCTCGACGTTAACACCCATTGAGCGGGCGGTTCCGGCGATTACCTTTACTGCCTGATCGAGATCGCGGGCTGAAAGGTCTGGCATCTTGATCTTGGCAACATCTTCAAGCTGCTGCTTGGTGATAGTTCCAACCTTTGCCTTTTTAGCGTTGGCACTTCCCTTTTTGAGGTTCATTGCCTGCTTAATCAGGATGCTGGCTGGTGGTTGCTTCAGAACGAAGTCGAACGTACGGTCGTCGTAGATGGTGATAACCACAGGAATAATGGTGTCGCCAAGTGAACGAGTCTGCTCGTTGAACTTGGTGCAGAATTCCATGATGTTGACACCCTGGGGACCAAGGGCGGTTCCCACTGGAGGAGCTGGGTTTGCCTTACCGGCAGGACACTGCAGCTTTACCAGGGCTTTGATAGGCTTCTTTGCCATGGGAGAAAATTAAACGGGTTTAACCTGAAGATAGTCGAGGGTAACGGGAGTTTCGCGGTTGAACATCGAAACGATCACCTTGAGCTTACCCTTTTGCTCGTCGATCTCATCTACTTTACCCTGGAAGCCCTTCATAGGACCATCGGTAATGCTGACAAGGTCGCCAAGGCGAACCTCAATTTGATAGAGTGGCTCAGAAACGCCCATGCGCTTCTTGATTGACTCAAGCTCCTTGGGATCAAGTGGGGTTGGACGCACACCCATACCGGTGAAACCGGTTACGTTTGGCGTATTGCGCACTACGTACCAGGAATCATCGGTGACAATCATGTCAACCATGACATATCCGGGGAAGATCTTACGATCAACGGTTTTGCGCTTTCCATTCTTGATCTCAATCTGCTTCTCAGTTGGCACCATGACATCGAAGACTTTGTCTTCCATGTTCAGGGATGCCGCGCGCTGCTGAATATTGAGCGCTACCTGATCCTCGTATCCGGCGTAGGTGTGAATGACATACCAGTTACGGTCGCCAGACTGCTTACCGGTTGAACGGGCGAGAAACCCGCGGTTTGTTGATGACTCTTCGCTCATACAGAGGTAACCAATAAGGCGAGTAAGCGTTGGAAGGCATAGCTTGTCACAAAGACAAACGCCGTAGCAACGAGGATACCAGCGAGCACTGCAACGGCAGCGTTCACCACTTCAGGGAAGGTTGGCCATTTAACTTTGGCAAGCTCCTGAACCACCTGCATGAGGGGACGAAACTGTAAGCGACGTGCTGCGGGCATGGGTGCGAACTTAGCCGATAGCCGTTACCTTCACCCGACTGAGTTCCTGACGGTGACCCATGGTGCGGTGCTGACGCTTCTTTGGCTTATAAGTTGCAACGCGGATTTTTGGTCCACGGAAATGCTCAATGATGTCTGCCTTGATAGCGACCTTGGCGGCAGCGCTTCCGGTTTGGAAACTTGTGCCATCAGGACTCACGGCGACAGTTGAGCCGAGGGTGATAGAACTGCCTGCTGCATCAGCAAGGCGGTCGATAGTAAGTAGAGAACCAACGGTGACGCGGTACTGCTTACCACCTGTTTTTACGACGGCAAAAGACATGTGATGATGCTACGGTAGTGAAACGAAAAAGTGTATGAATGGCGACGTAACCCACCACTCAAGAAAGGACACTCATGTCGCAAAGTATCAGATCTGTTGAAGGAGGTCAAATAAAGAAGGAGGCGTGAGTCACACGGACACACACCTCCTGAGAAAACCCACCTACACACGAAGACAGAGCTCCTTCCGGATACGGCGAGCAACCGCAAGCGGAAAAAGCAACTGACGCCGCTTTCCAAGTGAAAAGGTTATAACACCCTCCAACACAGCCAGCTCTTCAGCTGTCCGGCGATGATCACAGAATGCGAGCATTTGGAATTCATTGAAGAAAGTTTCCGAGCCGAAGAGCTGCTCCCACTCTTCCCGAAGTGCCGGGATACACGTTCTTGGGTATTCCGAAAAAAAGCTAGGTGGTGCGATACTTTCAATTCCCCGCTCCTGCAACTTGTAAACCACCCAACTATTACAGGCACCAAGCAGCCGTGCGATGGTGAAAGCTGAGAGCGCCTCAGGAAGTGTATTCACAAACCGCAGCAGCTCTTCGTCATCACAAGGAAACCACTGATGAGGCTTGCCATTTACTTCATGAACGCCGCACCCGCGCACTCGCCCCTGTACCCAAGTTTTCAGATAGCTACTAGGCGGGTACGGCAGTTGTGCGATTGCACTCGCCACCACCTCAACACTGTCTGCTCCGTAACGGAGTACTGAGCCATGCTGTGCGTCTGCACTTCGCATAACCTGCCGTGGCACCGACTGAAGCACTCCAGTGAGCCACGCCTGGATGACAGCTATCTTTCCATAATAATCAATACCGAACATATACAGGAGATCATCCAGCGAATAGTGCTCCCCTGACATTTCTGGTATTTCAAGAAATACCTGTCGCAATTCTTCCTGGTGTACCACCGTGTAGTGTGGCATCATCCGGTTACCGTACCACTTCGAGACCGCCACTATATGCGTACGAGCCGCAAGCTGCTGCTCCACCCAGTCTCCATGAATATCACCAAAGAGCGCCTTCACGCTGCCAAGTACTAGGGCACCCCGAGGAGCAATTTCCTCCCATGACTCCGCAAGCGCTGCAACATAAAATGGGCTCCAGCACTCAACAACCCGTCCACTGTCTGCCAGACGCTTTTCAGGTACATGACCCCTTACCAACTCTCGCCTGACCCACGTCTCTGAGGCATTGAGGTACTTCACAACCTCCACCAAGGTATACCAGTCACCCTTTCTACGGACACCAAGCCTCGTGGCTTTCACATCCAAACTTTCTGGCTCGTCTTTTTTCTTCACCTATTTACCCACCTTATTTTATAATTACTCCAAGTAAACTCGGGCACCAGGAAGATAGCCGGTCTCTCAAAGAAACTCAACCACTTTGTCAGGACTTCGGATTGGTCAAGGAACTAGTGATTGGTTAATCTAGCGATCAAACGACCGTAGCGATCTCACCGCAATTGCAGCAATCAGGCCGGCACAAAAAGCATTCACCACCAGCGCTGTACCTCCATAGCTCAGAAACGGTAGCGGAATACCGGTTACTGGCAGCACGCCGAGGTTCATCCCTATATTAATCACCACCTCGGTCATCCACTTTACGGCAATTGCCAATGCGATGGTTACCCCAAAAATACCGGGACTTCGCGAAGCCACGGTTCCAGCACGAATAATCAGAGCGGCATACAATCCGAGTACCAGCACCGAGCCCGCCATCCCCCACCCTTCAGCAATCACTGCGTAGATAAAGTCGGTATGTGGCAGTGGCAAAAATGACAATTGTGACTGCGTACCAAAGCCAATCCCCTTCCCAAGCATACCTCCTGAGCTAATCGCGATGCGCGCTTGCTGCACGTTATAGCCACTGCCGGCGGGGTCACGATCTGGATAGATAAAGCTGGTTAAGCGGGCACGCTGATAGTCTTTTAAGAGACCGCCAAAGGGTGCTCGATTCGCAGCCGCCAATACCACTACGCTGAGCGCCCCAACAAGGCCAATAGTAAGCAGAAATCGCTGCACCGGCACCTTGGTAAGACTGAAAAAAACTACCATACAGACACTGGCGATAACGGCTGCGGTTCCAAAGTCGTTTCGGGCAACTGCCCCAAAGAAGACAAGGAACACGACAACTCCCGTCAAGAAACGCCAGAAACTCGGTCGTCCCTGTGCGGGAATGAGTACCCGCGCCAGGGCAATCGGAGCTACAATTTTTACCAATTCACCTGGCTGTAACTGAAAAATTCCTAGGTCAATCCAGAGCTTGGCACCAAACTGCTCGAAACCAAAAATCTCAGTTAAGACGATTAACCCGGCAACCAGTACGACTACCGGCCAAATCCAGGACCATAACACCCGGTAGTCGAACCAGCTCATGAGCACAATGACCACAAGGCCAATTGAGGCAAAGAGTAGTTCTCGCTGCCACAACGTTCCCCCCACGCCAATACCCAGACTAAAGATGAAAACTGTTGAGAGCAGTAGCAGTGCTGCGGGGACCCCGATTAAGAAGGGGTCGAGACTTCGCCAACTGGGACGAATAATCATGCAGACTTCGTGCAGATAACGGGTACCGACTCGCCTTGCACCGTAATCTCGGTATCAGAAACAAGATCTGGCACCAAAACGAGCGTGCAGAAGCTGTCAGTAAGAAGGGCTGGCTGCACAGCAGCAAGTGCCGTGAGGCGGGCATGGCCGTCTTCAGCAACCTGAAGATCAACCATTTCACCCGGCTGCAAACCACTGCGCTTGCGGATGTCTTGAATCTGGCGAAGTGCGTCACGCGCATCACCCTGCGCCTGCAACTCTGGAGTAACCATGCCATCAAGGCCAATACCTTGTTCACCATAGGTGAAGCTTGCAGGTCGTTCGCCGGTAACCAGCGTTCCCACATTGAGTTCTTCAACAAGAATTTCTGCCAGTTCTTCAGGAAGCGATTCAGCAACCCAGGCAGCAGCAAGTGGCTGACGAACTCGGATACCAAGCTTTGAACGAAGCGCGTGCCCAGCCTCAACCAGTGAGCGGACCTGCTTCATGGATGTAAGCACTGCTTCATCGGCAACCTGAGCGTGTGGCCAAGAGCTCAGGTGTACTGAGATTGGCTGATCAGCTCGCTTGAGGACCTTCCAGAGATACTCGGCCGTAAATGGCATAAATGGCGCGATCAATTGCACAACGCTCAGCAAACGCACATGAAGTGTAGCGAAGAACGCGTCATCGGTACGCTTACGACTGCGGCGGAGGTACCAGGTAGAAAGCTCATCAATGTAGTCCTCGATCAAACGGGTTGCCTTGGTGGCATCTGCGTTCTCGAGGCAGTCAGTTACCGCAGTGAGCACTTCTCGCTCACGGGCTACCACCCAGCGATCAAGGAGGGTTGGCGTGCCTTCAGCACCCATTTCCCACCCT
>JAGVEG010000088.1 GCA_020058355.1 Candidatus Berkelbacteria bacterium | reverse complement strand
CTAATCTCAGGTGGGAAGCTGGCTACCACGGCCTTAGTACTGGGTTTGCCATTATTTGACGCTATTGTTGTCATTATTAGCAGACTTCTGCGGGGGCAGAAGCCATGGCAGGCCGACAAAAGTCATCTGCATCACCGACTTCTCCGCCTTGGTCTCACTCCATCGCGAACGACACTGCTGGTGTTGCTCATGAGCGCTATAGCCGGCGCAACCGCCCTGATTCTTCAGACAGCGGTGGGGAAGAGTGTTGCCCTGCTTACTATCGGAGCCGTATTTGCTGTCATTGTATTCGTTAGTATTTTCCTTGATAAACGGCGCGCGTGACTTTCTGCGCAAGTGCGCATACACTAAACGAGACTTCTCTAGAGCTAAGTATACGTTATGGACCAAGATTCTTTCGAGCTTCCAACAACTGATCAGCCACTCTTTCAGGTGCATTCAGCACCTACATCGCCCGCACCACTTGGTGCACCCACGGTTGTGCCAGCACCAGGACCGGTGAGTAGTGCTGGAATAGATCTTTCACAAGTACACATTCTCTTAGTTGAGGACGACACGGTTCTTCAGGAGCTCTACTTTGAGCGTTTTTCACGATCAGGCTTCACCGTATTCCAGGCCTTTGATGGTGAAGAGGCAGTAGCTCTTGTTCGTGACAATGCCGATATCGACATCGTCCTACTCGACCTTATGCTTCCGAAACTCTCTGGTTTTGATGTACTGATGACCATTCGTCAGCAGCTGAAGCGTACCGACCTTCCCGTTGTTGTGGTATCCGCGCTTTCAGATATTGATGACCAAGCACGCAGCCTTCAGCTTGGTGCGAATGAATATATCACGAAGGGCGAGGTACTACCTGGTACCGTTATTGAAAAGATCAATCGCTACGCGCTTACGCGCAAGCAACAGGTACTTGCTCAGCAGGGTGGTGCACCGGCAATGGCACCTGCTCCTGCACCTGCCCCCGGAATGTAATTCGCCGTGGGCTTATTGCCGCCTCCGGTTACGCCGCATCTCTATGCTGACGAAGAACTGCAGCTGGTTTTTCGGCGTCATCCACTCGTACTTGCTCTCCCATTGTTTCTTTCGGCACTTGCTATCGAAGTTGGCGTAGCAGTATATGCACTGTTTGCCCGTGGATGGCCACTGTGGTTTTTTCTCTTCACAATTGTTGTTGGGGTTGTCATTATTCTTCGCGCACTCCTGTGTTGGTGGGGAAGTGGCATGGCGCTTACTACCCAGCGCGTTCTCAGTATTGAGCGAACTGGATTTCTTGCAACGGCAAGTCAGGAGTGCGCCCGTGACAGTGTGCAACAGACTAAGATTGAGCGTAAAAACATCGGCGCCCAGCTATTTCGCTACGGCACAATTGTTTTTGCTTCAGACAATGGCCAGACACTGGTGAGTTTTACAGGAGCCCCGCATCCCGAGCGGATGCTTGAGTTTATCCGCGAGTAGTCACTGACTATTGGAAGATCACGCGCTCGGTGCCGAGAAGGTATCCTAGGCGTGCGTAGAGGGCCTCAGAAGGCTGGACACGGTGAGTGATGGTTAATTCTGTGTCTCCGTCTGCAGTGGGCAAAACAAGAGTCACAGGAATCTCACCGGCATGCAGCTCAAGCACGCCTTTTACTTCGTTCATGAACTTTTTGTCAGCAGAGTCAGGAATGTGAATTTTTACTTCACGGGTTGATTTGCGCTGCTGGGTTCCAGTGGTGCTTCCCATCTCGGTTCGAGAGATAGTATTAGCGAGAATCTTGAGCTCAGTAAGCTCACCATCACGGCTATCTTTGCGGCTTACCTTGCCGCCACAGCTAATAACAGTTCCGGCGGTGCAGATTTCCTCGGCATCTTTCCAGGTACGGGGGAAGACGATGAGTTCGCTGGCCCCGCTGTCGTCTTCAATGCCAACGAAGGCCATGCGGTCATTCTTTTTCGTAAGAATCGTCCGAACTGTCATGACAACGGCTGAAATTTCTACTTCATCACCATCAGGATGCTCTGACAGCCGAGCAAGCGGGATACGATCGGCACTGAGATAGGGGAGATAATCGGTGATTGGATGAGCGGAGAGATAGATTGAAAGGAGTTCCCGCTCCCAGCGAAGGCAGGTGGCGGTATCGGCGGGTGCTTCCGGAAGAAGATGAAGTTTGATACTGCTTTCTTCATCGCCACCACCAAAGAGGCCAAGTTGTGATGAAGACTTCTCTTTGTGAATCTTGCTACAGAATTGCGAAAGTACTTCAGCATTGGCAACAAGTTGCGCGCGCTCACCAAAGGCATCAAGGGCTCCGGCCATGCTCAGGCTTTCGAGTGATTTTTTATTGAGTCCATGTGCACAGCGCTGAAGGAAGCTCTCAAGGCTCGCGAACGGGCCACTGGCTTCACGTTCTTCAGAAATGATTTGGGCAGGATGCTCACCTACGTTCTTAATCGAGCCAAGTCCGTAGACAATATAAGCCGGGTAGCGATGGGTACCCTGCTCACCCTCCGTGTAGTAGCGCACGCCAAATTCTACGAATGATTCGTTTACCGATGGTGGGCGTACCTCAATTCCCATTTCACGGCACTCAGCGATCTCAATCGCGATGCGGTCCATGTTGTTTGAGTCCGAGGTCAGGAGTGATGCCATAAACTCAACAGGGTAGTGAGCCTTCAGGTAGGCGGTCTGATAGGCAATCATGGCGTAGCAGGCGGCATGAGCACGGTTAAAGCCATAGCGAGCAAATGGCTCGATGAAGTCCCATACCTTTTCAGCAAGTTCCTGAGTGACACCTTTGTCACTATTGGTCTTTACCGCTCCATTAATGAATTTGTCACGTTGTTCATCAAGGAGGGCCTTAATCTTTTTCCCCACCGCTTTTCGAAGAATATCAGCTTCGGCGTAGGAGAAACCGGCAAACTTACGAGCAATTTCCAGTACCTGGTCCTGGGTAACAATGATACCGTAGGTGTTGCGCAGGGTTTCTTCCAAGATCGGGTGAAGGTACGTTACCTTCTTGCGACCATGTTTTGCAGCAATAAAGTCAGGAATGGCGTCCATTGGTCCGGGGCGGTACAGGGCCACCATGGAAAGAATATCCTCGAATACGGTTGGCTTCAGTTCTTTGAGATAGCGTTTCATACCTGCGGACTCTAGCTGGAAGACGCCGGTACTTTCTGCGCGGGCAAGCAGGGCGTAGCTTGCTTCGTCATCGACAGGAAGTTCATCAAGCTTAATGACAACGCCATGAATTTTCTTAATAACGCGCAGCGCTTGCTGAATAATATTCAGGTTTGAAAGCCCGAGGAAGTCCATCTTGAGAAGGCCCAAGTCCTCGACGGCGTGCATTTCATACTGCGTCACAATTGCATCCTCATCTTTGGCGGCACGCTGAATGGGTACATACTTGGTCAGTGGCTCCTTGGTAATTACTACACCAGCAGCATGCACCGAGGTATGGCGAGCCACGCCTTCAAGACGACGGGCAATATCAATGAGTTGCGTAATGCGCTCATTACTCTGATACATCTCCTTGAGTTCAGCTACCTGCTCGATGGCTTCAGAAAGCGTCATACCACCAGGGCCAGAAGGAATCAGTTTGGCAACGTGGTCACATTCTCCATAGGAAATACCCAGCGCCCGGCCAACGTCACGGATGGCATTGCGGGCAGCCATGGTTCCAAAGGTAATAATCTGGGCCACGTGATCACGGCCATAACGTTGGCGGGTGTACTCGATTACTTCGTCACGGCGGTCGTCGGCGAAGTCCATGTCGATATCCGGTGCCGACGGGCGTTCAGGGTTCAGGAAGCGCTCGAAAGGGATCTTATAC
>JAGVEG010000084.1 GCA_020058355.1 Candidatus Berkelbacteria bacterium | reverse complement strand
GTTGCCTTGCATTACTACGTAGAAAGCCACTGATTTACGATATGTACGATATGTACGCCGAGGCTGCCTCCGAGATATTACCTGAATCTGTACTCAATATTACCTGGAAGTTAGAGGCATGGGTTGTTTCACGAGCAAGGGCAACGATTATAGTTGATGATGCGCGAAGAAAGCAGATCGTAGGAATGAAGCCCCGGGTGCTAGAGGTGCTCTATAATGCTCCAGAAGAAGTAGCAATGTCAGTAGTCTCAAAAAAAAGTAACGTACTTGAAGTGTTTTATGTCGGCGTTCTTGATTATAGCCGTGGATTTCGCTATTTGGTTAATGCTATTACAGGCGTAGAGAGAACGCATCTCACTATTGGAGGGTTTGGGGTGCACCAAAAAGAGGTTGAGGCACTTTGTGTTGCCCGCGAGGAGTGTACTTTTATCGGGAGGGTCTCATATAAAGAGGTTATTGAGCGTTCACTCAAGAGTGACGTACTATTTGCCCTCTATGATCCTGAAGTAAAAAACCATCGCTACTCAAGTCCGAATAAGTTGTTTGAGGCAATGATGCTAGGTCTACCAATTATTGTAAGTAATGGTACGGGTATGTCTGATATTGTTGAGCGTGTGGGGAACGGCCTTGTTATTCCGTACGGTGATGCAGACGCGCTCAAGAATGCGGTAGAGAAACTACATGATAAAAAGCTTCGGGATACTATGGGCAAGAAGGGGCGTGAGGCATATGTTACTGACTATGGTTGGCCGGTTATGCATCAGCGGCTGCTTGCGGTATATCGTTCGATTGAGGTTATTTGAGAAGCCCGACAATTCGTTCCCCGGTTTTTCCATCGCCAAATGGATTGCTCCACTTTGTCCCGCTGATCTTTGTGAGAGCTGCTACCATTACTTCTGCATCTCGGGGTACGAGTAGGTTGGCGCCAACCTCAGTGGTTTCTGGTCGTTCGGTGTTTTCACGAAGAGTAAGACAGGGAACCCCAAGGATGCAGGCTTCTTCTTGAGCACCTCCCGAGTCAGTCACAACAGCGCGAGCATATTTCTCAAGTGCTAAGAAGGTAAGATATCCCTGAGGTTCTAAGCAGGTAATTTCTTTTGGAAGCTCGATCCCAAATCTTTCAAGATTACCCTTGGTGCGTGGGTGTATAGGAAAAATAATAGGGGTTTCAGTTCTTTGTGAGAATAAGCGAAGTGCTTCAATAATTTCGCTCAGATCTTCCTTGGTATCAACATTACTCGGGCGATGCATAGTAAGAAGGAAGTAGTTTCCACGGCTAATGCCAAACGGCTCAAGGAGCTGTTCTGTTGCAAGATCCTTATGCTGAAGTACACCATCAGCAACGGTGTTTCCCACAACAACAATTTTCTCCTGCACGATACCCTCAGCTAGCAGGGTGTCAGCACATGCCTGAGTTGGTGGAAGGAGAAGATCACTAATATGATCAGTAATAATACGATTGATCTCCTCTGGCATTGTGCGGTCATTGCTCCGAAGGCCAGCTTCAACATGCACCACCGGAACAAGAAGCTTACTACCAACGAGTGCTCCAGCAAGTACTGAGTTTGTGTCGCCTTGAACAATAACACAGGAAGGTTTTTCCTTTAGGAAAATAGGGTCAAGGCGCTCAATCATTCGTGCTGTTTGCACATTCTGTGTACCGGGACCAACTTCAAGATTGTAGTCTGGCTTTGGTAGGTTGAGCTCAGTAAAGAAAATTGCATCAAGCGCTACCGAATAATGTTGATTTGTGTGGATCAGAATAAATGGCCGATCCGCCACTTGAAGGGCGCGAATGACTGGCGCAAGCTTGATGATTTCAGGACGGGTTCCAAGAACAATGGCTACAGGAGATGTATTCATAGCCTTAGCCTGCCCGGTTCCGCGAAGCTTGTCGAGGCTGTGCCAGAGCAATAAAGACGAGGACAACGGGGATGGCGAGCAATGCGCCAACTGGCCCGGCAATAAGTCCGCCAATAAGGGGCACAAGATAGCTTAACGCAAGCGGCAACTGGGTGGTGGCATGCATAATGTGCGGCTGAATCCAGAGCTCTTCAATGAGGCGGTATACACTAAGGATTCCCAGAATAATGAGTACGGTAGTGGGTGAAACAAGGAATCCCATTAAGCTGGCGAGGAGCATGCTGAGAACGCCACCGATACCAGGAAGAAATCCAATGATGAAAACCACCGGTATCAGTAAGCCCCAGTACGGTACATCGGCCCGAGTCAATACAATACTCACTAGTATGGTGTGGATTACGTTGAGAATCAGTATCGCACGCATCCAGCTCAGTAAAGAAGATACGATCTGTTCAAGGGTGGTTTGCATGGTGGTTGATGGGTAAAAAGTGGGGCGAAGAAGCTGCTTATTGCCCAAATGCGGTACACCTGACAGACTGAGCAGAGCAACTGTAGTTTACAAGTATACGTCCATGGCGGCAAAGAAGTCACAACTAAAAGCTGAGAAGGAAGTACCTGCTGAGAAGAAGCAGCGTTTTCTGTTGAGTAAAAAGGTACGCAATGGTATCGGTATTGTTGTGGGACTTGCTGTTCTTGCAGGTGGTTCATACGCCTGGTGGCAGTGGTCAGACAATCACGTAGTTGGCGGCATTTCACTCTATGGAAAGAAAGTGGCCTGGGATACACAGCCTGAGCTGCAAGCGCATAGCGAGCAGGTTGTTACTGAGCTGCGCAACACGTCACTGCAATTTACCTTTGAAGACGAAACTACTGAGAAAAGCCTTGCTGATCTTGAGATTGAGGTGTCAGTAAATGATCTGGTAAACCGTGCTTGGGCGGTTGGCCATGAAGGAACGTTCCTTACCAAATTGAAGGAACGGCTCATGATGTCAAAGCGAACTATTACACTCGATACGCTTGAAGCTTCATCCGACTCACTCATAAAACTTGGTGAGCACCTTGAGAACACACAAAAGCCAGCTAAGGAGCCAACCGTTGAGCTCAATGCTGGTGCGCGTATTGTCCCTGGGGAATCGGGGGTTACAATCGAGTTGGTCAGTTTTACCACGGGCGTATTGGCAGCGTTTAGTAATAAAACGACGGGGCCCATTGCTGTCACTACGAGCGCTGCTCAACCAACCATTGCTGAAGACGATCTACGACCACTCGCTGATGAGGTGCGTGAGCGATATAAGAATGATCTTAAGATTTCTACTACGGCCGGACCTCTCGAGGTAAAAGTGCAGCAACTCGCCGACATTACAAAGCTTGACCCTGATACTCGCGACGGCAAGAAAACACTGGCACTACGCACAAACAATGAAGCCTTAGAAAGGCTTGCTGCCTCGGTTGCGCGGAGTGTTTTCAGGGAGGCGCGTGATGCTTCACTCGCCATTACTAACGGTATCGTGAGTATTAATGGTACCGAGACCGATGGCTTTAAATTAAAGGAAGATGTTTTTATGGAGCGTATCCGTGGATTTATTGAGAATGGTGATGCGGTAAAGTCTGATGATTTGATTGAAGTGACGAAGCCAAAGATCCGTGGCGGTGATGGCATCTCACAACTTGGCCTCGTGCAGAAGATTGGTACGGCAACCACTGATTTTGTGGGGAGTCCGTCAAATCGTGTCGAGAATATTAAGAACGGCTCACGACTTGTAAGCGGATTCTTGGTGGCACCCGGAGAAACCGTCGGTACGATTGGTCGTATGGGTCCCATTACTACAGACAACGGATATGTTCTTGGAAAGGTTATTAAGGGAAATGAGACAACGGATGAGCTTGGGGGAGGTCTCTGTCAGGTATCAACCACGCTTTTCCGTGCGGTAATGAATGCCGGACTGCCGATTGTTGCGCGTCGTAATCACTCGTATCGCGTGAGCTACTATGAGAAGGATTGGGGACCAGGAACCGATGCTACGGTCTACGATCCAAATCCTGATTTTAAATGGAAGAACGATACCGGAAATCATGTTTTTGTGGTTTCTTACGTGAAGGGAACGAAGATCACCTATGATCTGTATGGAACTTCCGATGGTCGTGTTGGTTCAATTAGTAAGCCAACAGTTACCAATGTTACGCAGCCAGCGGAACCACAGTATGTGGACGATCCGACGCTTGATGCGGGTGTTACGAAGCAGCTTGAGGTAGCTCGCCCGGGTGCGCAGACATCGGTCACCTATACAGTGCGCAGAAATGGCGAAGTGATTAACTCACAGGTGTTCAAGAGTAGCTACAAGGCCTGGCAGGCAAAGTACCTCCGTGGAACAAAGGGAGCACAGCCATCACCAACCCCATCAAGTGAGCCTGCTCCAACTTCAACACCAGAGCCAACTCCTACCCCTGGAGCCTAGAGCCTGCTAGCCTAGGAACGACTAAGTAGTAACCCCACCGCTATGTCTGGACACAGTAAGTGGGCCGGTATCAAACACAAGAAGGCCCTGGTTGATGCAAAGCGCGGCAGTAACTTTACGAAGATTGCAAACATGATTTCTGTCGCTGCTCGTCAGGGTGGTGGTGATGCTGGTATGAATCCAAACCTACGCCTTTCCATTGAAAAGGCTCGTTCGCTGAACATGCCAAAAGATAATATTGAGCGTGCCATTAAGCGAGGAACCGGTGAGCTTGGCGGCGCGGTTACCGAAGAACTACTCTACGAAGGTTTTGGTCCCGGCAACATCTGCATTCTTGTTGAGGTGCTGACTGATAACCGCAACCGCTCTGGAGCTGATGTTCGCCTGCTTTTTATAAAAAATGGTGGCCGCTTTGCTGAGGGAGGTGGCGTTGCGTATCAATTTACCTCCACAGGCGTTATTCGCTTAGCATATACAGGTGATACAAGTAACCTTGAAGAACTTCTCATAGAGGGTGGGGCCGATGACTATGAACTTGAAGATGGTACTGCGGTAGTAAAGGTCTCACGTGACGCCCTGCACCCTCTTCGCGAGCAACTTGAGCAGGTGGGTTACAAGGTTGATTCAGCAAATGTTGAGCATGTCCCCAATACCCTTGTTGAGTTGAATGAAGAAGATGAAGAAAAAGCACTGAAACTTCTTGATATCCTTGAGGGATATGATGACGTTACTGCTGTTTATACCAACCTGGCTGGTTACGCATGATCATTCTTGGGCTTGACCCAGGGACCGCAATTGTTGGTTGGGGAGCGATTGAGCTCGATATGGACGCAGGGGCACCACGCTGTTTGGCGTATGACTGCATTACCACACCAAAAGAACTTCGCGATTCCGAACGCTTGGTCCTTATTGAGCGTGGCCTCCAAGAAGTACTTCGCCGATTTACCCCTGACTTGGTTGCGGTTGAGCGCATCTTCTTTACGACAAACCGCCGCACTGCTATTTCTGTAGCACAAGCACGAGGAGTAATCATCTGTACCTGTCAGCGTGAAGGAGTGCCAGTTATTGAGTTTAATCCTATGGAAGTAAAGATTGCGGTAACCGGCTACGGAAAGTCAGAGAAGAAGGCAGTGCAATCAAATGTTGCTGAGTTTCTGGGGCTCGATCATATCCCCAAGCCTGATGACGCCGCCGACGCCCTGGCCATTGCGTTGGCAGCTGGGCAGCATGCTGAGCGGGAGCGGATTTAGGCAGGGTTTACGTATGCTTTCGGTAGGGGTAACAGTTAGTTGATGGCTGCCAATCTGCCAGCAGCCAGTGGGTATGTGTGCGGTAGTTTCTACATAGTTACCGATAAGCCCATGCGTTTTGCTTGTGCTCTTTTTAGGGTAGAGCAGCGATTTAACGGGGTAGCTCTGCGTTAATAATGGTATCGCGCGAATATCCTCAGCCTTGCTTGTTTGTGCAATAAAGACGGCAATGGTTGGGTTGGTGCCAGGTGGGAATACTTTCCAGAGTGACTCGATAACCGCCGGATCTTTCAGTGTTCCAAGAAGGATTAAG
>JAGVEG010000089.1 GCA_020058355.1 Candidatus Berkelbacteria bacterium | reverse complement strand
TTTTAAGCTAGTGGTTATTGACATGTTCGCCTTTTGTTCGGTATTATACAAACAGACCTAGTTAGTAGCACCACCCTATGTTTAGCACCCTCCGCGCACCGCGTGACGGGCGAGTTCTTTATGTTGACATGAACTCGTTCTACGCCAACCTCGAGTATCTCCGCCACCCCGAGCTTCACGGCACCCCGCTTGCTGTGGCCTCGCATGTGCATGCCCGGGGTAGTGTCCTTGCTGCAAGTTATTCTGCCAAGCGTCTTGGGGTGCGCACCGGCATGAAGGTGGCAGACGCACAGCAGCTCTGCCCCAATCTCCGTGTATTTCAGGGCGATCTTACCTACTACCGCGCCTGCCACAGCGCCCTTATGCAGGCACTAAAACCCTTTGTGCCAAGTGAGGCGTTTTGGGTACGAAGCATTGATGAGGCCGCCATGTTCCTTGGCCCCCTGCAGCAACAATCAGCAACCCGGCATTCACTCGCTCTCCAGATAAAGGCCGCTATCAGTCAGGCCCTCGGACCTACGGTCACCGCTTCTGTTGGCATTGGCCCCAACGTGTTTCTTGCCAAGCTTGGTACCGAGCTCCAGAAGCCTGATGGTCTTGTTGATGTTACACTGGCAAATCTTCTCAGTCACCTTGATACGCTCGAGCTTACGGATCTTCCTGGCATTGCCCACGCCAACGCAGCCCGCCTTGCTACCATCAACATCACTACTCCCCGCCAGTTTGCCGAGGCCTCAGCAGAAGTACTCCGGCACCACTTTGGTATCTGGGGCCAGCAGTGGTGGTGGCGCCTGCATGGCTATGAATGTGACGATCCACCGCGCGAGCAGCAAACCCTTAGCCATGAGCATGTCCTGAAACGCTGGATCAGCACTCATGCCGAGATCCGCCCGATTCTCAGCAATATGATTGAGCACCTGCTCCACCGCCTGAGCAAAAACCACATGAGCTGCCGTGGCATCTGGCTTCATTTTTCCCACAATGGCGCACCCGCTTTTCACGCCGAGCGTCACTTTGATGCGCCAACCACCAGCTTTCCCGAGCTCCTCAATGGTCTCATTGCTCTCACCGCTAGCTACCGGCCCAGTAGCGATACGCCGATTCGTAAGATTAGCATCGGCATGTGGGGGCTTGAAACACGGCAGCACACTGTCCAGCCCGACCTCTTTACCCGAGATACTCTGGGCGATCGCCTCAGCCAAAGCCTCCTAAGTATTCGCATGCGACACGGCTATCGCATCATTCAGACAGGCGCCACCCTCCTCCCCAACCCGGAGCACCTCGTGAAACAACCTGGCTTTGGCCAGATTAGGGATCGGGTGGGATATTAAAGGCCCCCAAGCTGCATCATGCAACAAGGGGGCCAGAACTAGCCCGGCATAGCGCCGGATATCTTTGTCAGCTCTCGAAGAGCTTTTGCGAAGTCATCACTCGACATTTTACCACCTACCAATTTTAGGATACGAAGATCGTATAAAATCTATCGTTATTTGTCGAGAAGGCTTCTCCCTGCTACTCTGGTGGAAGCCTGGAGAGATCGCATAGTGGCCTAGTGCGCTCGCTTGGAAAGCGAGTATGTCAGAAATGGCATCGGGAGTTCGAATCTCCCTCTCTCCGCCAAAATTCTTTCACTGAATATTTCCCTTCTGTCCTCGAGCGATTACTCTTTCGAGTCTGCGGAGGAAGAGAAATCTTCAGTTCAAGAATGTTCTGGAATCTGCGGAATCGTTCATAGCACTGCCCACGAGTTTTTTATGCACAGAACCCGAATCTGCGGAGGAAGAGAAATCTCAGTCAATATGTCTTGAGTTCTACATGCTTCCACACAAAAACCCTCCTAGGTACTAGGAGGGTTTTTCGAGTGCTAGAACCGTACCGTATCCAGTGGTGTCGCTTCAACTGGTTGGAGTCGTGTACGGACGAGGTCCTCGCTGACAGGCACTACGAGGTACTTGCCTGTTGAGGCGTCAGGATTTGTAACAGGGAAGCGCAAAGCTGGTACGTAGAGCTGTCCCTCGGTTCGTATCTCACTCATCAGTACCTGCTCAGGTTGGCCAAGGGCCACTGTTTTGACTTGCTCAGCAGCAGGGCTCTGGGCGTAGCCACCTCCAGGAATGAGCGAGGTAACGTCTGACACGCTAGCGAGTGGATACTCAGACTTCTGGGTAACAGAATCCGGTCGCTTAATCAGCGATAGTGCCTCCAGGCTCAGGTCAGTTGTTGCAAGTGTAACTGAAATACCTGATGGAGTACCGTCTGACTGAACTACTGGGATGCCGTCTAGAACTATCCCCCACACCACCGTCTTGTAGAATGGAGTGGTCTCAAAAAAGTCCTGGGTGATTGTAGGTTCGCGGAAGCCATCAGTACTGATTCCCCACTCAGTGAGTACTTTTTGTGCGGCAGTGAGTACTTCAGCGTCGCTACGAGAAACCGCTTGCTCAAGCTGCTTTACGGGTAGCGTGCTTTGCGTCATGAACGAGCGGACCTTCGCTATCGTGAAAAACCATACATTTGACTGATCAATGGTCATCTCGTACGTATCATCCGCTGTGCGCAGACGCAACGACTCAGTCTTCCAGCCTCGGTTTTCAGCAAAGCCAAGTGACGGGTTTACACTCGGCAAGGTGACGGGATGATCTCGATACACAGTGCGGAGTGAATCATTTAGCACAAGGCTTTCGGAGAACGAGTAGCGCAGGGGTAGATAGGAAGTAAATCCTTCTGGTACGGCCGTCAGGTCTGATGATGCTACGCGCGCTGCTTCAGTGTTGGCACCAAGCCCAGTCCCCTTTCCACCATCGGGAAGATTTGCGGTTAGTGAACCAAAGGCTTCCTGCTCAAGTGCAATAAATGACGAAGGTGTAATTGAAGCACGGCGACTTGTTACAAGGAAGGATGTACCAGCAATCACAAGTACAAGTACGCCAAGTCCGAGTGAAAGCGAGAACATAGGCACGCGCGGGCGGCGTGGTGGTGGAGTGGATACAACTTGATCCATAGGGGCATGAGGGGTTATGTGGGACTGGATACGCGTGTATAGTGCCTCCACACGATCTGGAGAAAGCTCAGGATAGACAGGTTGTGGGTGCTTGGATGGTGTCATACCGTTGTACTTTCAAGGGATCGTAAGGTGGTTCGTAGGCGTGAAAGATGCATTTTCACCGCTGCTTCACTCCTTCCCACAATGCCGGCAATTTCTTGCGTGGAGAACCCTTCAGCCCACCGAAGCCAGCAGAGCTCACGCTCGTCAAAACGAAGTGGTTGAAGAATTTGCTCTACCGTCATGCGGGCCTCTACCTGGTGCTCAAAGTGAGTCTTGTGTGGCACTTCATGATCTTCAGGAAGTTCATGAAGCGACTTGAGGCTTCGAGCATAATCAATCACCACCGTACGACTTATCTGATACACCCAAGTACGGAATGATGACTTTTGTGGAGAGAAGCGAGGAAGGAGTGTGTAGACCTTGAGGAAAACCTGAGCGGTGACGTCCTCGGCATCATGATCATTTGCCATGTGGCCGCGACAGTACCGGTAGACCTGCTGAATATACGCCAGATAAATCGGCTCAAAAGCATCCGGATTGCCCCGAAGCACGCTTTGAATCTGGTTGTGCAGTTGGGTCTCATTCATCCTCACTAATATATACGATGCCACGCGGGAAAACGTAACAATCGCTAACAAACCCTAGATATCACTCGCTGCCAGAAATGCTATTGCACAGCCAAGATGTGCATCAATATATGCCTCGGCATGATCTCGATCTTCTTGCTTGGTGTTAAATGAATACTCACCCGTATCAGACCTTGTGAATTCTCCTTCAGGGATGGGCATCGGATTGCTTGGTGTTACCATGAGAATACCCGGCTGATAGCGTACTGTGACCGACCCAAGTTCTCGCACCCAATTTTGCAGCACCTCAATTGCTGATGGTGTTAGTACTTCGTAGATGGCGCGCGGTGTCTCACCCTCGTGCAATCTGATTGAGAAAAGGCTGTTAAACTCCGCGGACTCGAATTGCCAGTCTTTCCGCATAGCAAAAAGCGGCTCTGGTACCAGCTCAAAAAAGACATTTCGCTTCGAGGTGATATGGAAAAAGAATGTGCGCTCCTGTGAAGGACTAGTAATCTCAGTAATGCCTCGAGGCTTGTCGCAACTAAACCAAGAGATAGTAGTGTTCTGCACGATACTCTCACCCCATACCTGATTAGTGAGTAGCATGAAATCAGCGTTACCCGTGACTCTTCCCCCTCCAAACATAACCCGGACACCCAGAGTGTCTTCAATCCTTTTCTCACCAAGTAGTTGAGATGTAGCTCGCGCCCGCTCCGAGTGATCAAGTGCCTGAAAACCCCAGCCAGAATCAAGTGCAATTGCCCCAATGGCGTTAGCTGATCCCGCAATTGGAGTAACGATACCAAGGAGCGATGGAGTAAGCGCATTGAGCATTTTACTCGGGTCTCCCGCTCCAGCAACACTCTTTACGATCCTCCCCGAAAACCACGTAAGTGCCTTATCAAGAAGGCCTCCGGACGCTTGTAAGGGAAGATTCTCATCAGGAAAGCTACTACCTGGTTTGTACTGCTCATGTAGGGACTGCTCCTCACTATCCCACCGCTCCTTATTCACCTCTGATCGGAAGATTGAGCCTTTTATTGGATCCCACCATACTTGGTTGTTGTTCGTGTCCATATTTTAAGATTTTAGCAGAGAAGAAAGCCTCTGTGTAAATGTGTGGACCTCCCTACAACCCATGTGAATACTGTCTTCAGATTCAGAATCTGGAACTTGGAAACGGAGAATATTGATTTTCGTCAATGTTCTTACGTATAAGCACGAAACCAACGACAAGGATCACTCCAAGAAAAACAACCCCCGATATTGATCTTACGTTCTTAAATAATTTCACATACGGACTAACCCCGACGGATGCCCTTGACTGCCAAATCGTATTTGCCGCAAAGAAGGCCGTCGCAGAGAGAGCTGTAGACAATAGTGCGTAACCCCCCGCAGTGTCTCTAATGGACAATAGCAAGAATAAACCTGCCCCAGGAATCAATAATGCCCATACCCCGGTAAACATTATTACTGTTATGATATGAGCAATAATGAGCGATCTTCGCTTCTTAACATCATATTCTTCTCTAAAAATCCCACAGACCATCATGAATGCCGGCACAGAAAACAAGAAGATTAGCATTGCCCCGTACGGATCGCCGACTTGAAGACTTTTTATAGAAATGAATAATTGTAAAACAAATACTAAAATGAAGAGGTTCACACTTACTGTATGTGGCAGCCTATTCTGAGATGATATCTTTTGTAGCATATATCTAAGAGTGATCTCAAAAATCAATCTTGTAAAATATAAGGACTAGGTAGCCAGTGTACGATTATATAATATCTAGCCCATAATAATACCACCAGATACATTGAACTCATTTCCGCAAACTCAGTCATGCAACCACTCCACTTCACCACCAAAATCCACGCACCGCGCGGGAACGTCTGGCACGCACTCTGGGACGATGCGACATTTCGTCAGTGGACAAACGTTATCGATGAAGGAACCTACATGGTCGGTACCCTGGAAGAAGGTGCGCAGGTGCAATTTATCTCGGGCTCATCTGGCTATGGCGTAACGAGTTTAGTGAAAGACTTTGTCCCTTATGAGCTGATTAGCTTTTTACACGAAGTAGATACCATGGAAACTGGAACCGCGAATCGTGAAGATGAATGGACTGGCGGCGAGGAGCGCTACATACTTACTGAGGAAAATGGGGTGACCACCCTCTCGGTCACTGTTGATGTGCCCGAGGAGTTGGTAGAAATGATGCAAGAACGCTACCCACAAGCATTCGCTGTGGTGCGTGAGTTAGCGGAAAACCACGCCACAAAATAAGAGCTCCCCACGAGGTGGAGCAAGGTAGTGACATCTAGGATTCCAAGCTCTTTTCAAAGAGTAGGAAGTCCTGATGATTAAAGTGGTTTTTCAGTGTAGCTACAAGCGTGTAGCCAAGTCGCTCGTAGACATGTCGCGCAGGCCAGGTAGCACCCGTCTCTAGTAGTACCTTATGGCAACCGAGGCGTAGTGCTTCAGCCTCAAAATCTCTAACGAGCTTCTTGGCGTGGCCCCGTCCCTGAAACTCGCTCCCAACAATGAGTGAGTCAATGTGGGCAACTCCAAGCTCGGTAGAGCCTTTGATGTACCCGATCAAGACCCCATCAATGGTGAGGGCACGCTCAATACTGTGAGTTTCAAATTTAGGCTTACTTGCACCCCACTGCTGCTCGTCAGCAATCTTCCATTCCCGCTCTGAAAAAGCAGCGCGGACCCCCGCATCGAGTTCGGCGATGTTTATTATTTGTTCCATGGGAGGACTATAGCACAGTCATTCCTTGCAATCACCTATACTAGCCCTTGCGATCATGTAGGGCGGAATTACAATTCGTCAATCATGCTTGATGATATGTGTTAACGTGTCCAAATTGTCGTTCACAATTAAATCCTTAACGGTGAACGGCTTAAGATCTATTTCTTTTAGTTCATCAACAGTAACCCACTTAATAAACAGGTGCTTTTCTTCACCGCGATCTAGTTCCATAACTTCCCTATCAACGGTGTCAACATCTTCTACTAGCTCAATACGGTAGTAGTATTCTACTCCATGTTGAGAAGTCCCGTTTTTCGCATAAAAATTCTCTTGTATACAGAATAGATGTACGTGCTTAACGGTATAATCTAGTTCTTCTTTGATTTCTCTTGAGATGGCAGTGGTAGAGTCTTCACCTAGTTCAATATGCCCACCCGGAAGGTGATAGTAGGGTCCATTATTCACATTCATGACGAGGAATCTGTCGTTGTGCTTAATAATTCCTACAGCTCGATTGTAATAATTAGAGTCCTCGGTCTTAAATCTAATTTCTTGCTTCATTTCACTATTTCTAACGATCCTTTCGAAACACCTTCTCCAAGCTCCACCCCTTGGCCAAGTCATCCACAATTTTGTCCATGTAGCGGACCTTGCGCATAAAATCATCTTCGATGTCCTCAATTCGATAGCCGCAGATAACGCCGGTGATCTTACTTGCATCGGGGTTTAGTAATGGAGCAGTGGCAAAGAAACCAAGCAGGGTAACGCTTCCAGAGATCTCCTGCTGGAGCGAGTCCTGTGTATGACCAGTCAACCAGCAAATTACAGCAATGAGTTCGTCTTCGGTACGCCCTTTTCGAGTAACCTTTGTAAGGTAGAGTCGGTAGATATCCGCAAACAAATAACCAGCCACGCGGCCGCGGCTCTTTTCGATCATCTCTTTTGCACGCGCATCTTGCATGGCACTAACGGTAAGACCGCTTCAGCACCGAGACGGTGAGCGTCGACAAGCCAAAACCGATTACCGGCACGATCGCGTTAATCCACGGGGAGTTGGCGTCAATAGCAAAGAGGAAGGCAACTACAACTGCATAGGTGAGCACCATAATGCTCACCTTGCGCCATAGACTTCCCTCCCAGCGCTTGTCACGCTCAACCCGAGCGTTTCGTTCTTCCAATGCCGCAATGCGTTCTTCAAGTGATTTCATGAAGCTATACTAGCAGCTATACTGAGGGAAGATAACTAACTCACCACCATGTATCTTCGCCCCTACCTTTTCTTTACCGGTAACGCCCTGGAGGCCATGACTTGGTACCACAGCATTTTTGGTGGCACCATGGACACCCTTCCTAACCAGGATGGCAACGGACTGATGCACGCCGATCTTAAGGGTGGCCTTGTTGAGTTCATGGGGAGCGATGGCACTCGCACAACTCCTTACGAGACATCTCAGATCAGTATGTCACTCCACGGGAATGACGCCGAGGTGATTACCGCCGTGTTTCATAAGCTCGCAGAAGGCGGCACGGTTACCCAGGATCTCCAGACAGAAAGCTGGGGCGACACCTTTGGCCAGCTTACTGACAAGTTTGGCATCGACTGGATGGTAAACATCGCTGCACAGTAATGAGCACAAAACTAACGGTACGAACAACCGTTCCTGTTTCCGTTGACGCCGCTTGGGAGTACTGGAATACCCCTGCAGCAATTGCCACCTGGTGTCATGCTTCTGACGATTGGGGCGTCGGCACGGTAACCAACGACCTTCGGGTTGGCGGGCGCATTAGCACCGAGATGAAGGCGCTCGATGGCAGTACTACATTCGACTTTGGCGGCATCTACTCTGCCTGCGTGGAAGCACGCTTCCT
>JAGVEG010000112.1 GCA_020058355.1 Candidatus Berkelbacteria bacterium | reverse complement strand
CAGTGTGTTGTTCACGGAGTGCTGTGGTGCCAAATGAGTTGCTAATGAACTTCATTGGCATGGTGCCAAGGTTAATGCAAATTCTCACCAGACCAACAAGGTTGTCACCCCCAAGACGACTGGCAAGTGCCGTGTAGACCAGGCTCGTGAGCTGGAAAAAGCCTTGGGATATACTTCGCGGAATCATCGCTTTCACCAAGGTGGTGAGTTCGTCATCCCAACCAAGATCAGGGCGCACCGAAATACCAACCTTCTCAGCGCCAGTAATTGTAGTGACAAGGTGTACGCAGGCGCCGACAATTGCTCCCCCCACAAGGAGGAGCGGTTCTTCGTAGTAAACGGCGAGGGGGATAGCGAGGAGGCCGGTAGCGCTATAGAGAATGGGGGCCAGTGCTCCAGCTCGATAGTGTTCATGGGCAATTAGAATTGCGTTCCAGGCAAGGGATAGAGCAAGAAGGAGCGTTTGGATGTAGAGCAGCTGAGTAAAGCGAATCACCGTTTCGATACCCGCCTCACTGCTTTCCTTGAGGATCAGGGGAATAATCAGTGGAGTAAGGAGGGCAAGAATACCGAGAACAATCGCGAAGCTGAGGACGGTCCAGCTGAGGACTCGGCTCATAAATTGGTTACGTAGATGTGGTTTTGTGCGGATAATGCGAACCAGCTGGGGAACAAGTACGGTCTGCATGCCGCCAAACACCAAGAAATTTAGCGCAAGATCACCAAGTTGAAAGCTTGCGAGGTAGTGTCCAACAGTCGCCGTGTCAAAGGCTCTCGTCAACAACAGGTCTCGGCAAAAACCAAGACCTGTTGCGATAATACTTGCTCCTGCAAGTCCACTAATAGTACGGAGCCGCGCCATATAACCATACTAGCTAAGTCAGCTCATATCACCAATATCAAACCAAGATATCGGTGATACTCGTGACCTAGCTCGTTGGTACGTTATCGCCGGGGTGCTCCTTCACGATGCCGGTAGTGCTTGAAAGCAGTTCACGGAGTTCGGTGCCTTCAATCGTCTCTTCTGCGAGAAGATGATCGGTGAGGGCATCAAGTGCTGGGCGGTACTTCTTGAGAGTCTCAAGACACGCCTCTTCAGCATTTTTCACAATGATTGAAACTTCACGATCGATTTCTTCGGCAATTGCCTCTGAGTAATCGCGCTGTTCGCTAATGCTGCGGCCTAGGAAGACTTGCTCGTGGTGCTCGCCATAGGTACGCAGGCCGAGCTTCTTGCTCATACCGTACTCAGTAACCATGCGCTTGGCGATGCTGGTAACCCGCTGGAGGTCATTACTGGCGCCAGTGGTGATATCACCAATCACGAGCTGTTCAGCAAGACGGCCACCAAGGAGCATGGCGAGTTCATCATGGAATTTACCAGTGCTCACCAGATGCTGATCTTCGCGAGGCATGGTCCAGGTAAGGCCAAGGGCGTTACCGTGGGAGATGATAGATACCTTATGAACAGGATCGGTATGCTCAAGGACGTGACCGACGATGGCGTGACCTGCTTCATGAATGGCAGTTACACGACGCTCTGCCTCCGAGAGGATGCGAGACTTACGTTCAGGGCCAACCAGTACACGCTCTACTGCCTTGTTTACGATCAGGCGGGTGATCTTCTTTCCAGACTGACGAGCGGTAAGGATCGCCGCTTCGTTCAGGATGTTTTTCAGATCAGCGGGAGCAAGTCCGGGGGTGCGGCCAGCGATTTCATCAATACTGACGTCGTCAGCAATCGGCTTGTTCTTTGCATAGAGTGCCAGTACTTCAACACGTTCTTTGCGGGTAGGGAGGTCGACCACAACGCGGCGATCAAAACGCCCGGGGCGCAGGAGGGCAGGGTCGAGAACGTCGGGACGGTTTGTTGCCGCCATCACGATAACTCCCTTATCACCGGCGAAGCCATCCATCTGTACGAGGATTTCGTTGAGGGTTTGCTCACGCTCGTCATGGCCGCCACCAACACCAGTGCCACGCTGGCGACCGATGGCATCAAGTTCGTCAATGAAGATGATACAAGGACTTTGCTCAGCTGCTTTCTCAAAGAGGTCGCGCACGCGGCTAGCACCGACACCAACGAACATTTCAACGAATTCAGAAGCTGAAAGAGAAAAGAAGGGTACGCCCGCCTCACCTGCTACTGCCTTGGCAAGGAGGGTCTTACCAGTACCAGGGGGACCCACAAGCAAGACACCCTTAGGAATCTCAGCACCAAGTTCGGTGAACTTCTGGGGGTTCTTGAGGAACTCCACCTCCTCTTCAAGCTCTTGCTTGGCCTCGGAGAGTCCAGCAACATCAGAGAAGCGTACCGTTGTGTTCTCGGCGCTGCGGGCCTTGGTTTTACCAAAGGTCATGGCGCGCATATTGGCACCCGCAGTTGCTCGGAAGATGAAGAAAATTGCTGCTAGGAAAATAAGCGGCGAAATAATCGTAATAAAGACGTTGAGGAAGGTGTCCCAGCCGGTCTTGTAGACAATATTGATCGCACTCTTTTCCTTGGTGATGCCATAATCGGCAAGTTGGTCACGCCCACGCATGGTTGCGGTGAGAGTGGCACTGTTATCCTTGAGCTCTGCACTGACCTTAGTGTCGTTCTCGACAGTAACCTTGGTTACCTGGCCGTTTTCAACAGCGGTAGCAAGTTCTGAAATGGTGACCTCACGAACAGTAGTGGTACTGCGACCACGAGACATAAAGGTAATAATCAGTAAGCCAGTAAGCATAACCAGGAACCATAACAGGTTCTTCTGGAGGATCTGGCGCTGGAGACGAGCGCGCTCTTCCTTTGGAAGCTTGGGCTCTTCAGGGGATGCTGCCATACAATTTCGAGGCTACGGGTTGACAGGGAGTACTTCACGGGTTAGCGTGGAAAAGCACCACAGATGTATCCTGCCAGGAGCGGTGGTGAATGTAAAGATTACTTTACATATTTTTACCTCTAGCGGGGTAGAGCAGCCTGGTAGCTCGTCTGGCTCATAACCAGGAGGTCGTTAGTTCAAATCTAACCCCCGCTACCAAATAAAGAATCCCCGTAGGGGATTTTTTATTTGGTAGCGGAGTGACTACGAAACAAAAAGAACCCCCTGTGGGGTTCTTTTTATTTGGAAGAGCGAAGTGACTACGAAGAAAATACCCTCATGAGAATGAGGGTATTTTCTTGGAGGGAGGTGGTTTTACTTCAGATGAAACCACGGACGTGTGCCCGGGGAATATGTCATTTCGATCCTTCAAAAATCTCGGGCAGCTTGCCATCGGCCAGGCTTGCAGACCACTCCGCAATGAACTGCTCCAGGAGGGTGCCGGCAGCTGTGTCCTCGAGCTTCTGGCACATCGTGATGAGCTGCTTCGTGACCATGGTGACATCCCCGGGGGTAAGGCAGTGTATGTAGAGCTTGTAGTGGGTCACCTCAACGTAGTCGGCGATCTTTGCAACCACGGCTTCGAGGGTTTGGGGTTGGCGAGCGTGCTCGGTGAGTTCGGCAAAGTACTCTGATTGATCCCCAAAAAAGCGGGCAATATAGCGATGATTTTCCGCTTCAAATTCCTTGGCAAGCGTGCGGGCGGCAGGGTTTGCCATGGCGTAGGGCATGGAAATGTCGCCACCAAAAAGCTCGCCAAGATCATGGATTAGGCTGATCTCAAGCAACTTCTCGGTATCAATGGCAATTCCCTGCTGCTTGAGGTGACGGCCAAGGCACCAGGCATTCATGGTTACCAGGTAGTGGTGCTGTGCGAGGTCGCTGAGATTTGCCTTAGGAATCTCCGCAAGTACGTAGCCGTACTGCACCTGAGCGCGGGTCAGTTGCAGAAGGCGGAAGAGAGTAGTGAAGTTGGTCATTTGCAGACGAGCTCAAAGGTGTTGGCCTCGGTGTCGTAGATGCCGTAGCTGACTGTTCCAGTACGCGTACCAGCAAGTTCACCGGGGTTTGCGAGAAGGCATTCCTTTCCACTAGCAGAGTGGATAGTCTCTGAGCTAGAAAGGTGATTGTGACCAAAGAATACTGCGTCATAAAGTCCTGACAAGGCTGCGAGACGAGCAATCTCTGGATAGTGGGTGAGGAAGATTTTTTTAGCTCCGAGCTCAAGCTCACGGAAGTCTGTTGTGGCGATATCAACATGCGCAGCACCAGCTTCACGGAGGCGGCGATCAATAAGAAGTTTGTCACCATCACAGTTACCCCAGACTCCATAGACAGGGATCGGGCTTGCAGCCAATGGTACTGCCACCGGAGGCGAGCAATAGTCACCAAGGTGGCAGGCAGCCTCGGCGCTCTGTGCATGGCTGTCAGTTAGTGCCCAGGCGACGTTTTCGTAACGATCGTGGGAATCAGAAAAGATGGCGATTTTCATTGGTACTAATTACGACTCTCTATATACTCTAGCAAAAAACCACTGCAGTGCAGTGGTCTTATGGTGGCAGGGGCGGGACTCGAACCCGCGACCAGAAGCTTATGAGTCTCCTGCTCTACCTCTGAGCTACCCGGCCTCGTGATTTTATGAAATGACATCTCTGGTCCTCGGAGCGTTATCTCTTTCGAGTCCTGCGGAGGAGATATCATTTCAACAATCACTCGTTAGCAAAGGTAGATAATCAAAAAGTACTGATTACTACAAGGGTATTCTACCAAAAGATCGCTATTTACTAAATGTTGTAGCGAGGAACTGGCTGCCGAAGATGCCGATTGAGAGAATAAGGTAGGCTGTAGTGGCAATAAATACGCCGATAAGGGCATAGACAACACCGGCTTTGGCGGTTTTTGCCTTTGCAGGGTCACCTGCGGAGGAGATATAGCGAAGGCCGTTATAGATAAGGAATATTACGGCACATGCGCCAATTAACACAGTGAGGGCTTCGAAGATGGGCTCGAAGGCATTTTGCACCAGTTCCTGCGTGTTATCCCCTGAGAATGGTTCAAAGGGATTACGTACCGCAGGTGTCACCAGGGTACTTGTTTGAGCAAGAAGTAACGGAGTCATTAGCGAATATCAAGACTGGCAAGAAGCTCGGTAAAGGCAGTCTGCTCGGCGGCAAGAACGGTTGTAGGGAGCTGGAGGCGGACTGTGCCGCTAGCAACGGGTACAAGGTAGAGCTCACCCTCATTGGTGATGGCGCTGAGGCCGCTACGAGTGCCGACAGCAACCGGGCGCGCGGTAGTCCAGGGTTCTTGACTGCGTGCGGTATCAATTGATGTAGGATCAAAGGTGACAGTGAGAAGTTGTTTCTTTTCAAAACGGATCACATACGAAGCAGCTTCTTTCTGAACAGAAGTGCCGGCGGGGAGGGTGAAGAAAACGCCCTTATCAGCAAGTTCCTGTACTAGAGGAAGTGAGGGT
>JAGVEG010000077.1 GCA_020058355.1 Candidatus Berkelbacteria bacterium | reverse complement strand
CGGACTGAGTCAAGGCCATCAGCAGGTACTCGTAAACTGGTACTTAAACAGCCGAACACGAGAACCAAAACCTCCACGAAATTGCCGGTAACTCGAAAATCAACAATCTTCCTTCCCGGTACAATTACCCCAATCTGGGCGCTGAGACTGTCTTCTCTGTCATAATACAATTCAAAACTCCTTAGATACATTGCAACCAGCTCCTCAGAGAATACCGCCTTTGTGAGGTTTCACATAAGAAGATCATCAAACGACGGGGTTGGAGCAAGAGACGTACCACGGACAGTATATATCGTGCCTTCTGTTACTGATTCAGTATCTTCACTGGTAAGTAGCTTTTCTGTGTCGTCGTTTTGTGTAGAGCTGATTTTACTTGCAGGAACAGCACCAGCATTTGTGTCAATCACAAGTGCTCGTAAACTTCCCTTGAGGGTAAAGATTATCCAGACTATAGTCAGAATAGAGATAGCATAGCTGACCCAAACCTTCACAACTTCCTTTTTGTATAGCGATTTCGTAGACGGAAGCACAAATGGCCTCTTTGTTGTCACTGGATCACAGAGCCGAAAAGCTGCGGCATGGTGATTGATGAGATAGTGCCGATCAACTTGCCGCCCCTCATTTTTCGCCGCCTTGAATTCACCACGTACCGCCATCAATTCATCGGCGTAGCGCTCTGCCCTCTCTGTATTGCTTGGGCTTTCTTCTGTGATAATGAAATGCCTATGTACAAAGAGTGCACGCGCTTCCTGGTCAGTTAATACACCCCTAACTTCTTTATGAAAAACACTACAGACCTCTTCGGCAAATGCCTCAAGGTCGGCAACACTCAATGATCTTTTCTTTGCTAAGTAGGTGAGGTATTTCTTAGTGTGATAAACAGCACTTTTTGGAGGCTGCTCTTTCTTACGTGCACCAACACAAAGTAGCTGCTGAGTGTAGACATGGTGGTACATTGCAGCATACTGCCAATCGTTTAGCTCTAGTACTTGTTGATCGTGTAATTTTGTTAAGAGAGCCGCGCGAAAATGTTGTTTTTCGAACTGTGTAACACTAATATCAGCAAAACTCTCAGCAAGCATAAGTGGGTCAACTACATGGTACCCCTGTGTTTCTGACGGTGTCCTGGTCATCATTTTGAATAATATGCTAAACCATTTATACCAGAGGCCAAGCTTAAGTAATAGCAACGGATCACACCACTACAAGTTATTTCTTCTCAGGCTCCCACACCTCAGGAAACTCCTTTGGTGGGTGGGAGAGGATAGTGCGCTTTTGCATTTCGGTTGCCTCCCACCAATTCATAGCCAATACATCTCTAAGTGGTACCTGGTCGACTGGCTCAGGAAAATTAATGGCATCAAGGCGTTTTTGCATTTCACTTAGGAATTCTTCGGTGCGGAAGCTAGGATCAGCCTTTTTCGCATAGCTAGCGAAGTCGATAAATTTTTCTTTGAGAACACTTCTAAATACTTCGAGTTTTCTTTTGTGTTCAAGCTGGAAAAAGCTGTCTTCATCTAGTGTTATAGTGCAAGAATAATAATTTAATTTTCTTTTGATATATACTTTTTGTTCATGAACAATAGTGTCAGAGTAGTCACTCCTTCCAGGTGGAAACATACTGAAGCCAGAAGAGAAGAATGCAGGAATCTCACCAAACTGAGTACAGTGAACGTCCGTAAACTTTTCGTATATATGTTGCCAGTAGACTCCATAGAGAAGTGTCATTTTCAGATTCTCAATAAACTCTTCATAATAGATGTCGTTCATTTTTCCATAGCTCGGAAATACCGAAATACCGAAAATATTAACCATACATCCATCAAATGGTAGGGGTTCAGGGAGTGACCTCTTTCCTTCTAGTTGCTCAATAAACTCAGAAATAACCTGCCTTCTCTCAGGAAGCTCCTCTTCGCTTCCACCAAGTGCTAGCCATTGCTTTTCATCGACACCATCAGCAATAAGTTTTATTACTTTGTTATGAATGACAGGATCGAGCTTCTTTTGTTTGAGTTGAGCCATGGCTAAGCCAAACCAATAAAGGTGGCCATGTTCAGGGTCTGCCAGCTCCTCGGCGTATTGCTCCATCACTTCCTTTGACGCCTTTTTTACTGACATACCATCATCACAAAGCTCAACCAAAGCATCATGGATATCAGATGCCTCATCAGACTCGAGAATACCTTTGTTCCAGGTGCCCATACTATTTACTTACTACTAGATACTGGATGGATACATGTCAGGAGCACCCCATCTTATTCCAGCGCTCGGGTGATACTGAGTTAATCTTATTCATTAGAGCACCATTCTTTCTCCGAAGGCCATATGCATTAATGTAGACTTGCTCAAGGATGCGTGCATCACGGTATGAGAGCCCACGAGTAGGGCTGAGGTCGGGACGCACACCCATGGCTCTTAGTTCTGGATTCCTTACCATGTGCTCATCATAACGGACTTTAGGATCTCTCTTTGTAATACCAACATAAACCACTTTACCACCTCCATCACGAAGTCGATAAACACTATAGCTTCCTCCCTGACCATCTTCACATCCTGCCGTAGTGGAAATAGTGGAGGTTTTTGCTTGTGTGTTCGCTTTACTTATTGCCTTCACCCCGTAGTAGGTGCCTACTCCCACACCTACTACGGCAACCGCAATGAGGGCCGCGGGAAGAATAGCTACTCCGCCAATGGTGGCTCCAGCAATGGCCCCCCCTCCTAACCCGGAGCCTATAGAGCCTCCACCAGCTATTGCAAGTTGCATAAACATCCCACTCACATCACTACTATTCACCGGATCACTCGGATACACATACGCATTCGGTGTCCCACCTTCCACTGGATCCACGGAAGTGAATCTTCCAAGGGAAGGAAGATAGATACGTGCTCCCATGAAGACGGGAGTGAGACTCAGGGAGGTTTCGGTGAACCTGCTGTTACTTCCCAGATAGCTACTCTCGGCAGTACCGGTATGGGTGTTCAGTGTAGTGGTAAGGGACTCACCATAGGGGCCAGTTATCTGACTTCCAGCCACTACATTGGTACCCAGCGTAATGGTGGCCATGGTATCTCCGTGGAGATTCGCAACCGTGGCAAGACCAGTGCTCGTTCCGGTGGCGCCATTCAATACCAACTGTACTGCTCCCGGCAAGGAGATCATCCGCTCTTGAACCGTACCCCCACTATTCTTGGGGCCAGAGACCCGTGCGTCATAGCTATCGCCGGAGCCGGAATAGGCATAAGAATAGCCTACGTTGCTAATCAGTTGCGTGGGGGACTGTACGCGCTCGACGCGAGAGATAATGCGTCCCTGGACGTCTCGGGTAAGGGTGACCGCCTTAGTAAGGCCAGCTGCATCAGTTTGACCGATACGGAACGGACGGTCAGAACTATCGTAGGTGAAGGTTGTAGTGAGGGTAGAGCTCTGGAGTTTGGTAAGGTTGCCATGGCTGTCATAACTAGCAGTACCAACAAGTGGGTCGGTGCTCGTCAGTAGGCGGTCGGCTGCATCGAAACAACTAGATGTTGTGGTTGTGCTTCCTGTGCGAGTAATCGTCGCGGTGGTACGGTTACTGTTCTTGTTAGCATTAAGATTAGCGGTACCACTACAGTTCGTCGGGGTGCCATAGCCGTAGTCGAATGTGGTAGTGCCGAGTACTGCCTTGGTGAGGCGGCCGACAGCATCGTAGGTGTACGCCTTGGCGATACCATTTTCGATGCCACTAATAATCTTGCCACTTTGGCTAAAGGAGATTTGATCACTCAGGGTGGTGCTGCCCATCGGCATACTTACTCCCTTGGTTCGCAGGAACTCATCACGGGTGTAGGTAAGGGTCTTGGCGAGGGTGGGGTAGGTGACACTGGTAATCTGGCTCCACTGGTCACCAGAAGTAGCGATGCCTCCGGTACTATTACCGTTACCACCGACCTCTTT
>JAGVEG010000060.1 GCA_020058355.1 Candidatus Berkelbacteria bacterium | reverse complement strand
GAGTACGGCATGATGCAGTCCTATGCTGAGGGCCTTGATCTGATTGCTCACGGCACGTATGAGGGTCAGCTTGACCTCACAACGGTCACGAACATCTGGCAGCAGGGGAGTATTATTCGCTCCTTCCTCGGACAGCTTGCCCATGAGGCGGTGAGCCATCCATCACTCATCCAGGATGTTCCTTCAGTGGTTGGTCACAATGGTGAAGCGCTTTGGATGGTTGAAGAAGGCGAGCGCGTTGGTATTGCCACACCGGCAACCAAACTTGCACTAGATGTGCGTAAGGCATCAGCCGAAGCCGATCGCTACGCAAATCGGGTACTCTCAGCGTTGCGATATCTGTTCGGGGGCCACACGAAGTAAGTAAGCCAAGGTTGGTATTCGGGCGACTCCTTGCGAGTCGCCCGTTTATTTTGAAATGACATCCAGCTGGGTTACACTAGAAGTATGTCTGTGTCCCTTACGAATACTCGCTATCATGCCGCCATGGACTGGTGGGTGGCATTCTTTTTTGCGGGAAATATTGTCGTTTCCGCAGCAGCCGTTGGCGGCATCATCTGGCTGCAGCCACCGTTGATCCTCGGTGTTTTCTTGGTACTTTTCTTGATACCCAACCTTGCTGCTGCATTTGATAATGCGCTCTTTACTCATTACATCCTTACTGCAGACTCGCTTGAGATCCACTCAAACCTTCATCACGTCGCCATTCCCTACCGGTTGATGGAGCAGGTTCGTCCGGGAGGGATTATGAGCTTGGTAACCATGGGATGGCGTCGACGTTTTTCCCTCTCACCCAAAGGCTTGGAGATTGTCGTCCATGATTTTGCCTGGAAGGTAATCAGTATCAGTCCCATGAACACTGATGAGTTTATGATGGAGTTAGTTGAACGTATTGAAACCGAGCGCCAGGAGCGAGTGAGCTCGGGTCTCACGGACAATCCGGCAAATCCCAAACCAAAGAAAGCCCGCAAGCAGAAGGTGTAGGTAACTGGTTCACGTACCTGCATGATTACTGCTAGAGTTAACCCAGCCTAGTTTTAGGCAAGTAAGCCCTAACGACATGTATGAATCGAGTTTCCTGGATTGTAACCATTCTCTTGGTGATTATCATCGGTGGATCAATTGGCGCCGCTGTTCAAAATAAGAAGAAGAACGCGGTTGATTACTCAGTTCGAGTAACCCCTGAGGACCAGGTGTATGCTGCGCGTCTTGAGCGCGGTGGCTGGTTGATGGGTAATGGTTCTGGTCCACAGCAGTTTATCGAGTACGCAGACCCACAGTGTCCTGCGTGTAAGGCCCTTGAAGGAGTACTTCCTGAGGCACTTGAACAAGCAAACAAAGAGACCTACGGCTACACCTATCGTCACATGCTTATTAATGAGATTCACCGCAACGCCATGACGTCGGCACTCGCTATGGAGGCAGCTGGGCGTCAGGGCAAGTTCTGGGAGATGAAGGAAAAAGTCTATGCAGAACAGAGTAACTGGGAGTCACTTTCCAAGGCGGAGCTCCGTGCAACTATGATCGAGTACGCAAGCGGCACCGGTATTAACATCGAGCAGTTCGAGCGTGATCTTGACGATCCAGCAACCAAGCGTGGTATTGACCAGGACGACACCGCTGCAAAGGCGGCAGGCCTGCGCAAGAGCACCCCTACGGTTATCCTTAATGGAACAGTGCGAGAAGAATTTCCACGTGACGTTGCAACGTGGGTAACCTTCCTAAACACGGGTAGCTACTAAGGGTGTTTGTCCCAACAGAAGAACAGCCTCTCTCAGTCTCGGCCTGCGTACAGGCCCTGAATGAACTACTCAAACCGATACCCCTCTGGGTAGAAGGAGAAATCACGGCACTCTCAGAGAGTCGTGGTTTTCTCTTTTTCTCACTGAAGGAGGTGGGGAGTGATGCGACGCTACCCTGCTTTGCCGTAGTTCAGGCGCTCGGGGTACCACTTGAAGACGGTATGGTGGTGCGACTCTATGGCACTCCCGGAATTCATCAGAAATCCGGGCGCTTTTCGGTAACGGTGCGTCGTGTGGTACCGCAAGGACAGGGGACGATTAACCGCGCCTTCCAACTGCTGGAGGCCAAGTTAACCAAGGACGGTATCATTGATCCAGCTCGCAAGCGACCACTGCCACATCTTCCACAGCGCATTGGTGTGGTGAGTTCGCGTGATGCAGCTGGATACGGAGACTTCCTGCGCATTCTCGAAAACCGTATTGGTCTCAAGGTAGTTTTGGTGCATGTCGCCGTGCAAGGAAAGGACGCCGAGCGAGAAATTGTCCGAGCGCTCGACCTGCTCAACGAACAGGCGGGCATTGAGTTGATTGCGGTGCTACGTGGGGGAGGAAGTCAAGATGATCTCCACGCCTTCAATAGTGAGCTGGTTGCTCGTGCCATCGCACGCTCGAAAGCACCTGTCCTCGTGGGGGTTGGGCATGAAAAAGACGTCACGATCGCCGATCTTGTGGCAGATGTGCGGGCGGCAACGCCAAGTAACGCAGCGCAGCTGGTGATGCCGCTGGGAAGTGAGATAACCCAAGAGGTGGTACAGCGCCTGAAAACTGTTGAGCAACGCCTCCTGCGCGAGCTCAGTGGTACCAGAGAGCGTGTGCAGTATCGCGTTGAGCGTCTCGAGCGTGCCGTACAGGATCGTTTGGTTCGAGTCCGCCAAGAGGTGCTCCATCGTCTCCAAACACTGGAAGCGATTCAGCCAGAGCACACGCTGCGCCGCGGCTACGCCATTGTGCGCCAGTCAGGTGTCGTGCTGCGGAGCACAAGTCAGGCTACTTCGGAACAAATCCAAATCACCCTTGCCGACGGCGTGTTGAACGCCACACCATCCGATTAACGCACTCCTATGACATCACCAACCCTTGCCGAAGCCCTCAAAAAGCTTGCTGAACTTGAACAAACCGCTCTACAGCCCGACGCTGATCTGGAGACTGCCATCCAGGCATTTGCCGAAGCGCGTGAGCTTTCTGGCCACATTACGAAGCAGCTCGACCAGCTCGGTGCCCGTGTTGAAGAACTTAAGCTGTCGGCCGAAGATAGCGACACTTTAGAAAATTAGACTTTAGGGCTTGAAAAGTGGCTCTAGAAATGTTAGATCCATATACGCGCTTCTAGTAAGAGCACAACCACCTTGCTGAGGGGCCAGGGAATGGTAGAGTTCCGTGCGAACCGATCACTAACTCCACCACCACATGGCGAAGCGAACCGTAAAGACTCTGTCTGCCCAGGAACTCGATGAGCGAGAGACCCTTGCGACCGAATATCTTGAAGGTACTAAGGCTGTGGTAAGTGATGACGTTATGCTTGCTGAAGACTATGGCTATGCAGCCGGTGTCTCCCAGGATGACGTACAAGCTGCATTCCTCGAGTACCTCTAGGCAACAGAGCGTCCACAAGACACGACCCAGCAGGGTCGTTTTTTGTTGTACCTCTTTTTTTGTCTTCTCACATGCAGTACCCTACACGTATGACTATCTATCTTGGTGCCGATCACGGCGGCCTGCAGCTCAAAGAGCGGCTTGAGCATGAGCTCGGCCAGGACTTCACGCTTGTTGATTGTGGTACCTACGACACCACAAGTACTGATTATTCAGATTATGCTTTAGCAGTATGCCGACAGGTGCGTACATTTACGGCTTCCCGTGGGATTTTGATCTGTCGGTCGGGTGAGGGAATGGTGATGGCGGCGAATAAGATTCCTGGTATTCGAGCAGCGCTCGTCTGGTCGCCTGAGGTGGCTGTTGAAACTCGTCGCGATAATGATGCCAACGTACTGGTGCTTGCCGCGGATTTTCTTACCGTTGAAAAAGCGGAGGAAATCACCAAGCGCTTCCTAGAAACACCATTCTCAGGTGAAGAGCGCCATGTGCGACGCCTCCACAAACTTGAGCAACTTGAGCAGTTTGCCTATCGACTAGCTCGCGAGAATCAATGAACTCATTTCTGAAATCTTCAGACTGCACCCAGCCATGAAACCAATGACTATCCTGCCAGGTATTCTGGCACACACCCCTGAGGCGTATGTCGGGATCATCCAGCGCTACCGCGAGGCCGGCGTTACCATGGCACATCTTGATATTATGGATGGCCAGTTTGTGCCAACAATTACCTTGCAGCCTTTTGAAATTCTGAGTATTCCTGGGGCCCTGCCAAGTGAGGCGCATATCATGACGTATCATCCAGAGCGATTCTTTCCTGACCTGCTGGCCCTTGGTGTGCGTCGAGTGGTCCTGCATGTTGAGAGTTATGAAACTCGGGAAGAGGTTCGCCGCATGCTTGCCGAGGCTGCCGATGTCTTCCATGAAGTAGTCATTACCCTGAATCCTCAGACCTCCCTTGAACGCCTTGAGGGGCTCCAGTTCGCTGCAGTGCAGGTTATGGCGGTGACACCGGGGGCAAGTGGCCAAGAGCAGGTTCCGGGAAGTCTTGAACGTGTTTCTCATATTGCCGCGCGGTGGCCGGGGATGCCAATTTCAGTTGATGGTGGGGTGGGACCAGAGAATATTCTCAACTACGCAACGGCAGGCGCCTGTCGCGTGGTGATGACGTCAAAGCTTGCAGGTATTGAGAACCTGGCGCAGTATATACATGACCTCGAGCAGGTTGTCGCAACTCATTTGTAAGTATTCGTTATGAGCAAGGTACGCATTGGCATTAATGGTTTTGGTCGCATCGGACGCAACGCACTGAAAGTTGCATTTGCCCACCGTGATGAGTGTGAAATTGTTGGTATCAATGATCTTACTGACACCAAGACCCTCGCTCTTCTTCTGAAGCACGATACTAATTACGGTACCTACGCTCACGAAGTAAGTTATGACGAAAAGACCATCATTGTTGATGGTCTGCACATTCCTGTGTTCGCTGAGAAGGACCCTGCAATGATTCCATGGGGAAGTCTTGATACAGATGTTGTCATTGAATCAACCGGCCGCTTTGTTGATAGCGCATCCGCACAGGCTCATGTTACAGCTGGCGCAAAACGGGTCGTGATCTCTGCTCCTTCAAAGGCGAAGGATGGTAATCCTGCGGCAAAGACCCACGTTCTTGGTGTTGATGAGCCCGTCGGTGAAGAAGTAGTTACGAGTAATGCTTCCTGTACCACCAACTGTATCGCTCCTGTGATGGCAGTCCTTGATGAGTCATTTGGTATTGAGAAAGCGCTCATGTCTACAGTTCATGCCTACACTGCCTCCCAGGCGCTGCAGGACGCGCCACTCAAGGATCTGCGTGAAGCACGTGCTGCCGCTCAGAACATTGTTCCTACCTCAACCGGTGCAGCTATTGCTACCGCTGAAGTACTTCCACAGCTGAAGGGTAAGTTTGATGGTCTTTCATTCCGCGTTCCTGTCATTACTGTTTCACTTTCTGATATCACTGTTCTCCTGAAGTGTGATGTTACCGTTGAAGAGGTTAATGCAGCACTTACCGCAGCAAGCCAAACCGATCGCTTCAAGGGCATCCTCGGTGTCTCTAATGAGCCATTGGTTTCAAGCGACTACAAGGGTGACAGTCACTCAAGTGTGGTAGACCTTGAATTGACTCGTGTTGTTGGTGGTAACTTCGTCAAAGTGGTTGCCTGGTACGACAATGAATGGGGCTACAGCAACCGTTTGGTTGAGCACGTGATTTCTGTCGGACAGAAAGTCCGCGCCTAAGTACCACGGAGGGGCACCGTGCTACACGAAACCATTATTCGCGAAAAGGCTCAGGCCATCCGCGCCAGTATCGTTACGATGCTGGCTGCGGCTGGTTCAGGGCACTCAGCCGGACCACTCGGAATGGCTGATGTATTTGCCACACTTTATTTTGGCGAGGTTTTACGCCACAAAGCTGAAGAGCCTGAATGGGAAGATCGGGATAAGCTGGTACTTTCCTGTGGACATATCTGTCCCGTGCTCTATGCCACTCTTGCTGAGGCGGGATACTTCCCGAAAGAAGAACTCCTTACACTTCGCAAGCTTGATAGCCGTCTACAGGGACACCCCCATAATCTGGCACTGCCGGGGATCGAAACGTCTTCAGGCCCGCTTTCCCAGGGAATTTCCCAGGCAATTGGCATGGCACTTGCCAACCGGCTGGATGAACGCCGAAGCCATGTCTATGCCATTCTTTCTGATGGTGAGCACAACGAGGGTCAAATTTGGGAAGGCGTAATGTTTGCCGGAAACGCCGGCCTTTCAAACCTTACCGTCATTATTGATCGTAATAATATTCAAATCGACGGCCCAACCGAGCAAATCATGCCGCTTGAGCCACTCGCGGATAAATATCGCGCGTTTAACTGGCATGTCCGTGAAGTAGATGGCCATAATGTGCGCGCAATCTGGGACGCCTGCATGGAAGCGCGCGCAATTACCGATGGGCCAACCGTGATTATTGCCCACACCATTCCGGGTAAAGGCGTTGATTTTATGGAGTACGACTACCGCTGGCACGGCAAACCACCAACCGCCGAGCAGGCAGCAGTGGCACTTACGCAAATTATGAGCGAGGAGGTCTAAATGGAACACAAAGGATTTACTGATATTCGCACCGTAGAGAAGGGCAGGGCCCGTGAGGGCTTTGGCCTTGGTGTGCTGGATGCTGCCCGAGCCAATAAAAACGTGATGGCGCTGTGCGCTGACCTTACTGAATCAATCATGCTGGCCAAGCTTCGCGAGGAGTTGCCCAAGCAGTTTGTTGAAGTAGGTGTTGCTGAGCAAAACATGATGGGAATCGCTGCGGGCCTTGCGCTTTCGGGGAAGATTCCTTTTGTAGCAAGCTATGCAGTGTTTAACCCGGGCAGAAACTGGGATCAGCTGCGTGTTTCGGTGTGCTACAGCAATGCGAACGTAAAGGTGGTCGGTGCTCATGCAGGAATCTCTGTAGGTCCAGATGGTGCTACCCACCAAGCACTCGAAGATATCGCCATTACGCGTGTACTCCCGAACTTGCTCGTGATTGCTCCGACTGACATCCACGAGACACGTGCCGCTGTAGCTGCCCTGGTGGCTCATAATGGGCCTTGTTACATCCGCTTTGGCCGAGATGTCGTCCCAACGCTTACCAAGCCCGATATGCCCTTTGAAATCGGGAAGGCCTATGCCCTCCGTCACGGTAGCCACTGTACCGTGGTCGCCAATGGCCCGCTGGTTGCTGAAGCTCTGCTTGCAGCTGAAGAATTGGCCGGAGAGGGGATTGAGCTTGAGGTGATTGCTTCACCATCAATTAAGCCGCTGGACTCACACACGATTCTTGCTTCGGCCAAGAAGACTGGCTGTGTGGTGGTTGCTGAAGAGGCCCAGATTATCGGTGGCCTTGGTAGTGCGGTAGCTGAGCTTATCGGTGAAGCAGCCCCAATGCCAGTCATTCGCGTGGGTATTCATGATTCCTTTGGTGAATCAGGTACCCCTGATGAACTCATGGATCGCTACGGTCTCCGCTCACGGCATATTATTGCCGCTGCGCGCAAAGCACTTTCCCTAAATCGCTAATATGCACTCTTACGACTGGATCTCAATCGGTGACACCATGCAGGACGTCTTCCTGCAGATGAGTACGGACGACGTACACCTGTATGACGCACCAAATCTTCCTCAGCAGATGGGATTGAACTTTGCTGACAAAATTCCCGTACAGCGTAAGGATGATTTGATTGGTGGTAACTCCGCAAACGCCGCGATCGCCATGGCGCGCCTCGGTTACCGCACCGCAATCTACAGTCATGTCGGCGAGGACGCACAGGGAGTGCGCATTAAGGAGGAGTTTACCAAGAACAATGTCTCAACGGAGTACGTGGTCGTGGACCACGGTCTTGAGTCGAACTACAATACTGTCATTAACCTAAATGGTGAGCGCACGATTCTGATCTATCATGTGCACCGTCACTTCCGCCTGCCAAAGATGGCGTCAAGCGAGTGGGTGTATCTTTCTTCAATGGGGCAGGGCTTTGAAGTAATTTTGCCCCAGGTCTGTGCCTATCTTGATAAGACAGATGCAAAGTTGGTCTACCAGCCTGGCACCTACCAGTTGCGCTCTGGTGCTGAAACAGCCAAAGAGCTGCTGAAGCGGACCGAGATCTTTGCGGTGAATCGTGAAGAAGCTGAGCTCTACCTCGGTAAGCCTGCAGGAACACCATTCCGTGAATTGCTTGATGGGGTGTGTGGTCTTGGCGTGAAGATTGCCCTTATTACCGATGGTCCAAATGGTGCCTATGCCAGCGATGGAGTGAGTTATTACTACCTCGGCATCATTAAGGCTGCACCACGGATCGAAGCTACCGGAGCCGGCGACAGCTTTACTAGTGCATTTTCTGCAGCTATAGCGGCAGGTGAGTCAATTCAGGAAGCGCTTCGTTGGGGTCAGTGTGAGGCTTCTCAGGTTATCCAGCATATCGGCCCACAGCCAGGCCTGGTAAACCGCCGCAAGATGGCACATCTGCTCGCTGAGCACCATGAACTCCAGGCAGTGCCACTTGAAGATGGCGATATGAGTCATCGGTTTGATGTGTAGCATGGACTAAGGGTCCCAAAAAAACAAATATAACTCAGCCCGCGTACACCTGGTGTGTTCGCGGGCTGGTTTGAAGGGAGGGGCTATTCGCCCCAGGAGACTCTTTTCTCTATTTCCACAGTCTCCGTTGGTTTTTCTACCTCATCTAGTAATCCATGCTCGTTTGCTGTCTGCAAGTCGTTTTAGAGAGGGAAAAATCATATTAAAAAAGTGCTTTCTGTAAGTACTTTTTTATATAATGACCATTTGTCCAGTGTTGACACTCTGCACAGGTTAGGGATACTCAATACAAGCTAATTCGTAACCTGTTGAACAGGAGTAATCATGGCCTACGCACACACAAACAAGAAAGGTAAGACCTACTACCTTCACACCAGCCGCGCTACCCTCAAGGGTGGTTACACACGCGACATTTACTACTTCGGACTAACTGTTAACCCTGAGAAGGCACTTGATGCTATCCCAGCTGGTATGATGGTTATTGAGAACGACCGTACCGGTCTTCCTTTCCTGAAGAAGGCTGCCTAAGCATTTATCTGCTTGGCGAGAAAACAGCGGCTTTGCCGCTGTTTTTGCTGGGAAAAAACCGCTAGTGTAGAGGATATGAAACGATCAGAACTTATCGCAGCACTGAGCCGACCATTCGTTGACGCTGCAGCCCTTTGTGCAGCTTTCTGGACTGCGTACACGGTACGCGTTCAGTATGGACTACCTGATTTTACCAGGCTCGGTTCTCTTGAGCAGCGCATCGTCTACGGTGAGGGGAGTGTGCAGTCATTTGCTGAGTACTGGAACTATGTTCCTACTATTGTGGTACTTTCCCTCGTAGTGTTTGCGGGGCTTGGCTTGTACGCGATTCATCAGCCACGTGGCTGGGTGAAGCAGTTTAGTCGGGTGTTGCTGGGGGTTTCTGCAATTACGTTTGTGGTGCTCCTCCTCTTCCTATTGAAAGGAACCTTCTTCTTGCCGCGTGCTGCCGTGCTCTACGCATGGTTCTTTGGGGTAATCTTTGTGGCCTTGGGACGCGCATTGGTCCGTATTACGCAGCGCTTGCTGTATCGGGCAGGTGTGGGTACTACCCGGCTTTTACTTGTGGGGAGTGAGGCTGCGCAAACCGAATTACTACGGTGGGTACATGTTGGAAATGGCTTTTCCCATGTGGTGGTTGATACAACGACGAGTATTGCTCCAGATGAGGTGCGGGCCTTACTGAGAAAGCATCAGGTAGATAAGATTCTTGTACTTGGTGACAGTGCCTCGCCACGTCAGCTGGAGGCGCTTCATAAGGTTGCTCTGCAGGAGCATGCGGAATTCTCCTTCGTACCACCATACCTATTGGAGGATGATTCAGTAGAACTGCGTGAGCTGGGTGGTATTCCCATTCTTGAGGTACGGCCAACCCCGCTTGAGGGATGGG
>JAGVEG010000074.1 GCA_020058355.1 Candidatus Berkelbacteria bacterium | reverse complement strand
TGGGTGCCAATTGAGCGTGCGGCTGATTTGGCAAAGGCGCCGAACAATCCACTGACTACCGTCATGCCGGCAGCCATCGCTTCTGGTGTGCGGCTTTCTTGTGGTACCTCTTCAGTCGAAGTGGCGATCATGGACTGGGCTTTTTCGGCTAGTTGCTCTTGTGCGCTAATGCGGTCTACTGCCTGCTCGTATTTTCCAAAGAGGGAAGAGTCGTTAATGACTGCGTGGAGATTCATCGGCTGGGCAGGTCCAACGAGGCTTGCGGGGGGAAGAACCCAGGCACGTTCTACCATGGTGGGGGTACCGTCAGGCGCCAAGAAGCTTACGAGAGCTTCACCAACGGCGAGCTCTTGGATAACGGTCTGTGTATCTAGGGTGGGATTTTGGCGGAAGGTAGTTGCTGCCGCTTTGACTGCCTGCTGGTCGCGTGGGGTAAAGGCACGGAGCGCATGTTGCACACGGTTACCTAGTTGGCCGAGTACACTTTCTGGTACATCAAGCGGATTTTGCGTTACAAAGTAAATGCCAACACCCTTTGAACGAACCAGGCGGATCACGCGCTCGATCGTTTGGACAAGTGCATCCGGGGCGTCGTCAAACAGGAGGTGGGCTTCATCCAGGAAGATGACAAATTTGGGGAAGGGGAGGTCGCCAACTTCAGGGAGTTCTTCATATACTTCAGAAAGTAGCCAGAGGAGTACGGTGGCGTAGAGGGCGGGTTGCTGGATGAGTGCATCTGCCTTCAGGATGTTCACCATGCCCTTACCGTCAGGGGTGGTGCGAATGAGATCGTTCAGCTGGAGGTTGGGCTCGCCAAAGAAGGCGGCACCGCCCTGCTGCTCAAGTGCGAGGAGGCCGCGCTGGATAGCACCAATACTTGCACCACTGATGGTGCCGTATTGGGTTTGGAGGACGCTGGCCTGCTCGGCGATAAAGGTGAGCATCGCGCGGAGGTCGTCGAGGTCAAGCAGAAGCATGCCCTGATCATCAGCGACTTTGAAAGCAATCTGGAGAACGCCAGCTTGCACGTCGTTCAGCGAAAGGAGGCGACTAAATAGGAGGGGGCCAAACTCACTGATCGTTGTGCGGATGGGGTGGCCGCCTTCGCCGGCTACATCCCAGAAGGTGGTGGGGATGCTGTGGAATGCGGGGGTGGTGAGCCCACGGCCAGTAAGGATCTCCTGAAGTTTGGGAGTGAGGGTGCCAGGCTCAATCAGGCCGCTGAGGTCTCCTTTTACGTCGGCAAGAAACACCGGGACACCAGCGTCGCTGAGTTGCTCGGTAATGGTGCGGAGGGTGACGGTTTTTCCGGTGCCGGTAGCTCCGGTGATCAGGCCGTGGCGGTTAATGAGGTTTGATTGTAAGCCAAGCACAACACCAGCAGACGTCTGGGCAATAGGAAGAAGGGTGGACATAGCAAAACACTACTGATTTGTGGGCATCCTAGCAGATTGTTGATTACTCGCTCTTGTTACTGAGGATCATAATACTATCCGCTATCTAGCAAACTGTGCAGCTACCGCAAGGTCAGCAAGGTTGTTAACGCCCAGCCCTTCCCACCAGTGGGTAAGGGGTACGGTGCTCACAGGGAGGCCTTGGGTAATGGCATCGGCGATAACATCGGTAAGGTAGTATTCGCCCTGGGCATTTTCAGGAGTCAGTCGGGCAAGGGCATCCCAAAGAAATGAGCCAGAGATTACGTAGAGGGCAGGGTTTTTCTCCGTGATGGCGGTTTCTTCAGGACTACAGTCACGCGCTTCGCGGATGGCGACAACGTTATTATCGGCGTCCCGGATAATGCGGCCAAACATGTCGAAGGCTTCGGCGGTGCTGGTGACCGTTGCCATGGTGAGGGTGGCACCACTGGCAATGTGGGTTTCTGCAAGGGAGCGGAGAGTCTCTGGCTGGAAGAGCGGATGATCGCCGTTGGCAATCAGGAAGTGCTCTGCTGATGAGCGGACTGATTCAGGGCAACTTGCAACGGCATCTCCCGTGCCACGCTGCTCGGCTTGGAGCGCGTAGGTGTACGTGTCGCCAAGGGCTTCTTGCACAAGGTCTGAACGGAAGCCAACCACAATGGTTGGTGTGGGGAGGCCTGATCCCTTGAGGGCTTCGAGGAGGTGCTGAATGAGGGGCTTCTCATAAAGTGGGGTGAGTACCTTGGGAAGGTCGGGGTTTCCCATGCGCTTGCCGCGCCCACCGGCAAGGACAATTGGCTGGACGTTGAGGGGGTTGAGAGGGGCGGAAGACGACATAGGGATACTCTAGCAGTCTTCACGAGCTTGGTGTATTGTCGGGGTGCGAGAGAATTCCCTTCGAGGCTGCACCCTACTTAGCGGCCTCTTTTTTTGTGAAAAAATCTCCCCGCCAGGTGAATGGCGGGGAGGGACGCTTCAGGCTTTAGTTGCTGGAAGGCGTGAGTCCTGAAAAGTATTCTCATCTGCTTGATTATTTTCGGTTAGCTGGAGACGAAGGATCCTATCTCGCCCAGGAACAAGGTGGAAGCCAGTATCCTGGAGGGTCCTTATCTTTCGAAGACGCTTCGCACGGGGTGCAACAAGTGTTGCCATGAGCATATCGATATTATTAGGTACTCTGGTCCCGCAATGAACCGGAAGCACTCGTCGGCTTACTCGCACCCCTTTTGAGGGGGGAGGTATGGAGATTTTCTTAGGAAGACCAGGTGCTCTGATTCCTGTACACCATACGGGCCCGTAGCCATTCTTTCGCAAGCTGGTAATGATGTGGGGGTAATCAAGGTGCTTGTCAGACGCTAGTGCCAGTTGTTTGAGGTCACCTGCCCTAACCCAGTAGTACAGCTGCCTTCCAGGAGAAGGCTTTTTGGGATTCTGGATTTTGAAGCTGCTGCAGCCGGTGAGTCGCATTAATGTTGTAATGACATCACGTTGAACGCCTAAATCGTCAGTGGTATTTTGCACGAGTTTTTCTTCCTTTCTACTTTCTTTCCGCCTCTCTTTGGTATCATGTTCTTTAAGTGTTGTCACTAGTCGGCAACAGGTAGTTGTAAGGGGCCATGGCTATTTCCTATACTTGAGCGTATGGTCAAGGTCTCAGCACCATTGGCCGGACTGATGCTCGTTGCTTCCCTGTTGGGGAAGGCGGGGCTAAGTAGCCATTATGCAATTCATCAGCGACTACCTTGATACTCTGGAGCGCCCAGTGCGCGTAGCGTATCTTTCCAGCTATATTCCGCGGAAATGTGGTGTGGCCACCTATACGAAAAACCTCACAACGGCGATTAATCAGATTAACCCAGAGCACCTGGCTGAGATCATCGCCATGGATCCGGAGCACGAGCAGCTCACGTATCCGCATGAAGTAAAGTTTCGGGTGAATAAGCAGAGTCCTGAAAGTTACCGTGAGGCGGCACAGTGGTTTAATGACTCACCGGCGGAGATTCTTTCGGTGCAGCATGAGTTTGGGTTGTATGGAGGGGACTATTCAGGAAATCTCCTTTTGGAGTTACTCCGTGAGATTAAAAAGCCAATTGTCACCACAGTGCATACGCTGCTTAGTCAGCCATCACCCGAGCACAAGCAGACTTTTGGGGAAATCTGTGCTCGCTCGCATGCGGTAGTAGTGATGCTTCCTAATGCCCTTGAAACGATCAGCCATACGTATGGCATTCTTCCTGAGAAAATCGTTACGATTCATCATGGCGTTGAGGACCGGGCGCGTTCTCAGAAGTTGGGAAAGCTGGCACTAGGCTGGGAGGGTCGGCGCGTTTTGCTGATGAGTGGCTTGATTGGCCCGGACAAAGGCATCGGC
>JAGVEG010000051.1 GCA_020058355.1 Candidatus Berkelbacteria bacterium | reverse complement strand
GTGATTTTTCTATTTGAATGAACTAGTGCAACATAATTGTCTAATCCTTTTAATAATTGTGCTCTTTTTCCACTACATGTTTGAGATAGTCCTTTCAATGAAATTTCTCCTTCCGAGTCTTTTGCATGTTGTAAGCACCTCGTTAAGGGAGCCCGTTAACAATCACCTCAACAATACCTCCCGAACTAATAGTGATTGGTTGTGGCACCGGCTGTGGTCCACCTCCGTTAATCATCACGTTGTAGGAGGTGGCGCCGTTCGCAATATTCTCTACCTCAATAGTGTAGGTACCGCTTGGTACTGGAAAACTCAGTGCTGGAGCAAGATAGAGAATAACACTTGGTGCAGTAGGCGGGCTATTGAGTGTTGTTGATGCCACTGTTACCGCGCCACTCTTCAGGCGCACGGTCACGCCGCCATTTGTAATACCCGGTGTACAGAATTGACCCCATGCATTACAACTCCGGATATCCTTCAGAAGAATCGTTGCATCATAGACAATGGCATCAGGATCGGTGTCGCTATAGTAAGTACTACTATCCTGAATGACATAGTAGGGATCAGTGGTGCGGTTGAGCGGTCCCACTGTAAAGCGATATCCGATTGGGCTGACATCTTGTACAACTGAACGACCCGCTCCTGATACGGGGGTATTTGGTACTACATAACTATACGTATAGGCACTACTTGGCGTACTTGTAATTGATGATGCATAAGCACTGGTACTATCTGATGCACCGGTGAAAAGACTCGAAATACTTCCACTAGTAGTACTCAGTGTATCGCGTCCAGCTCCGGGTACATTACTAATGATGCCGCCATTAGTTGCCTTAAATGCCTCGATCGATCGAAGTGCCGAAGAGCCTGCACTTACCGCCTTCGCGTCACGGGCAGAAGCGCGTGAACGCCCCACGTTTACGATACTGAGCGTTGCCAAAATACCAATAATCGCAATAACAACGAGTAGTTCAATAAGGGTAAAACCACGCAATCTTGATGAGGTCTTTTTCATTACAGTTATTCTATCACGGCCATAGAGCAAAACAAAAAAACCCACTCCAGGGTGCATGCAGCCGTAAAACGACTACGTGGGTCGCCGCAAGGATTCACCACGGTGAACCACTATCTAGGCATCCCTTTGCACAAGATTAAGAAGCTACATGCAAGGAGTGGGCGGATTTAGTGTAGCAACTACACTTTTTCCGACAACTCCTCCACAGGCCGCAAAGAGCGTGATAGACTAGTGGAACATGAGTGCCCTTTCTGCACGGTTTTGCCAAATTGTTCCTGCTCCCGTTGTACGGAGCAAGCGTTTGCTCTGTGGCTCACTTGGTGGCACCCACGGCACCAGCCTGCACGATGAACCCCTTCTTACGTACTGTTTCGAAATTGATCAGCCGTGGTTCCCCGGCGGGTCACTCCTTGAGACTATTCGTGAGGCAATCGTTGTTGAGTTTGAGCGTCTTGTTGTCGGCCCCACTATTGAAGACCAGTTTGAGCGCTTCCTGCGTGGTCTCAACCAATCCCTGCACCGCATCGCTGAAGCCGGTGAGGCTGACTGGATTGGTGGCCTCAATGCCGGACTCTTCCTCTTTGCTGATGACCAGCTCTATTTTGCGCATACCGGTCATATTCCTGCCTATCTTGTGCAGCGCGGCACCATTCGACAGATTACCGACGACTCGCAGCCATCTGACAATCACCCCCTCAAAACCTTTGGCAACCTTGCTTCCGGCACCCTGGCTCCAGGTGACACTATTCTATTTGGTAATACCGAGCTCTACCGCGAACTCTCGCTTGATGGGCTGCGCCGGGTAGTAAGTAGCCATACCCCGGCTGGCGCCTGCGCCGCTATTATCCGTGAACTACGTCGCAGTAAGAACGCTGCGGTCTGTACCTCAATTATTTCGGTGCAACCAAGTGGCGTCGCTACCCACCAGGAAATCACCGTGTTCCAACTTGCTCTGGAGCTTGAAAGTGCTGCACGTCGCGTTGCCCGTACCGCAAAACCCCACCTTGATCGCGTCGTACACGGGACGAAAAAAATTGCCCATGCTGTCAGCAATACAGCAATAGCTGCGGGGCGAGGTGCTCAGTCGACCTCACAGCGCTTCAGCGAAGTAGCTATGCCAGCTATTTCTAAGGCAGTGACCCCCCTCAAAGAGCGCATGCCAAATCTTCCTGAGGCCCCAGCACTTCCCACCTTCAAACCACAACTTCCCGAAGGAATCGAGCGTATTTCAGCTCGCCGCGGACGCCTACTCAGGAAACGGTTTGCCTTCCTTGAGAACGAAACATTCTTCCATCACTGGTGGCGTGATCGTCGTATCCGCCTTCTCATGCTCTCAACGGCTATTGTGATTCTGATAGGTGTCCCAGTCACCCGGGCGCTCGTCCGCACCTCTCCAGGTACACCAAAGGCAGCAACCGCCACCAAGAATCCTCAACTTGCCCAAGCAGAAGAAACGGTCGCCTTTTTGAACGAAACACCCAGCGTTGCCCTCTTTAAGAAGGCACAAATTGAACTCACCACCTTCCAGCCGGCAAATGATACCGAGGCTGAGCAGCTGAAGACAATTTGGACCACCTATAACACCCTGCTTGACCCTCAGCTCAATGCCACCCGCTATGCCACCCAATCGGCACTCTATCCTCTTGGTAGTAGCCGAAGTAGTGTCGTGGTCCAGGGTCCCGTTGCCATTGCCGCAGGTGGCACTGAAACCAATGCTGTAGCAAGCAGGCTCGGCGCGACCGCCCCAACCGGCATTGCTCTTCCCGCGGGAACAACCAAGATTATCAGCCTGACCCGTACCCCCAAAGCTGCTACTTCGTCCATCACCAGTGGCCTCACTGCTGATAATAAGATTATCGAGTTTACCGGTGGCGAAGCCCCCACCACCCGCCTCGCTACAAGCGAAGAAGGGTCATTTGCCACCGCAACCAGCCTCCAGAACTTTGGCAACAATCTCTATCTGGTTGACGCACGAGCCGGCATGATCTGGCGCTATCCGGCGACCGGAGAAAGTAAGTATGGCAAAGCAACTTCTCTCATTAACCCTAAGAGGATTGATCTGAAGAACATGATATCGGTTGCCATTGACGGCGCCATCTACGTCCTCAAGGCAGATGGGAGCGTGGTCAAGATTGTTGGCAACGCCGTTGATACCTCGTTTGACCTTAAGGGTATGCCCGCCCTTCTTGAAACCAAGGCACGCCCACTCCAGATTTTCACCAATGACCAAACCCAGAGCCTCTACATCCTCGACGCCGGTGTTCGTGGGACAACCTTCGGCACTGCAATCCTTCATGAATACGGCAAAGACGGTACCTTCCGCCGCGCCTTCACCTTCCCCATGGAACTCAATGACATTACGGGGATGGATATGAACACCACCACCCAGCAACTCTGGCTGCTCCAGGGCGAGAACGTGTACGAATTCAAGCTGCCCTAGCAATCGCTAGCGTGTAGGCGTCTGTTTCTGTCACCTCGATGCACCAACGAGAATTATCACGCACTACCAATCTCCCTTGCTCATGTATTGAGTAAGCCGTAAGGTTTGAGGTCTGTTCGGGATCGGCTTTGAACACTGCTTCCTTCATGGTCCATCCGACAATCTGCGGACGCTGAAACACATTCAACGTAATCTCGTCGCTTTCGCTCAGAAAAATACGCGGACTCGTACCTCGAAATTCCTGTGCAACTTCAATATCAATACCAACGGGAAGCAACGCGGCAGCAACTGCCAGCCACTCCCCCGAATGGGACCAGCTTTCATGAAATTTCTTGCCACCAAAGTACTCACTGAGCTGCTGCTGTAGTTTAGTTCGAAGTGGACTACCGCGCCGCTGTTCATCTCCTGTTACTCTGACAACCAGCGACACCACACCTCCCTGATGATGGGTCATCCTACATCCGCTCTGGCACCTCAATACCGAGGAGGTCGGCTAGCTGCACAATAACTAAAGCCGCAAGCTGACTGACTGCTAGCCACTGCGCCTGCTGCTTAGTGTCATCAGTTGCCCCAACACGGCAATGCTCATAGAACCGATTTGCCGCCTGGGAAACCAGATAAAGCTGCTCCGCAAGCATGTGTGGTGCAAGCTGCCTCAGAGCCTCGCGGAAAACAGCAGGGGTCCGCAGGAGAACGAGCAACAACTCACACTCTGAAGTATGGGCAGCTGGCAGGTCGGAAAATGCAGGAGTGATCTCGGCAAACTTACGGAGCAAGGACTGTAAACGCACCGCCGTATAGATCACATAGGGACCGGTCTTTCCTTCAAAACTAGTGAACTTCTCGGGATCAAAGCGGTAATCTGACTTTTTATCGTTCTGCAAATCACCATACTTAATGGCAGCAATCGCCACCGCATGGGCGATAGCCTCCTGCTCATCCGCAGGATACTGAGCAGCCACGCCGGCTGTTTCCATGGTTTTCTTTACCGCCCCAACCACTTGATCAATCAGATCACGTAGTGCAATAACCTCGCCAGAACGGGTCTTAAACGGACGACCATCAGGACCATTGAGCGTGCCGAATCCGTGAAACGCCACTTCTTGGGTTTCTGGAAGGTACCCGGCCTTACGGGTAGCGCGAAGCACTTGCTCAATATGCAGCTCTTGACGCTTATCGATCACATAGTGAATCGCATCAAACTGCTCACTCATTCTCTCAACTATGGTTGCAATATCTGTCGTTGCGTACAGGTAGGCGCCATCTGATTTCAGGAAGATGAGCGGCGGTACATCGTCGCCAACCGGAATAATAATGGCCCCATCGTCACGATGAGAAATTTCTCGCTTGGCCAGGTCTTCGATAATCCCCGGGATGAGCGGGTTATAGTGACTTTCACCATACCAACGCTCAAAGGTAACGCCGAGCCACGAGTAGATCGCCTCTGTATCTGTTATTGAGATAGTAGAAAAGAGCTCCCAGAGCGCTCGGTATCCCCGTCGGCCCTGCTGCAGCTCCAAGGTAGCTGCCAACGCTGCCGCCTTAGCCTCAGGATCTGTCTTGCAAAGTGCTGATTGCTCAGGATATATCCGCGCAAGATCAGCCAGTGTTACTGGACAATCCGCGGGATACTCGCCGGCGTATCCTGCGTCAAAGAAGACGAGGTCGGGCTGCGCTCGCTTAATTCCCATCAAGACCATGCCCATCTGAGTTCCCCAATCACCCTGGTGAACATCCCCGGTTACGTCATGACCAGCAGCACGCAACATACGGACAATACTATTACCCACAACCGCGGATCGCAGGTGCCCTACATGCAGCGGCTTCGCCACATTAGGTCCTCCGTAGTCTACGATGATCCGCTTCTTCTCTGGTTGCTCAAACAGGTTTTCAGGAAGCTGCTGAGCAAACGACCAAAGTACTGATTCAGTAACGGTAATATTTACGAAGCCAGGACCCGCCACCGAAGCGGCAGCAATCTCAGGGCGATCCAGGAGTGCAGCTGCAATAGTAGCGGCTGCTTCACGATTACCGGAGGCAATTGCCCCATTCCACTGGTAATCTCCGAACTCTGGACGAGAAGCCGGTACCACCCGGGTATCCGCAATAGCTATCCCCTGCTCAGATAGGAGTTGCTGTACGAGTGACTCCAAAAACCGCTCAAGTGTCGTACTCATGCTGCGATAATCTTACGATAATGACGTTTTCCCACCTGAAGCAGTGCCGGAACACTGATTTCCTGCTTAAAGTCGGTGACCACCGCACCGTCAATCCGCACCCCACCCTGCTCCAAAAGACGCTTTGCATCAGAGCGCGTAGAGGCACCACCTGCGTCAACCATGACAGAGACAATATCCGTCGGGAGACTCAGCACTACTTCTTCAATATTTTCAGGGAGCTGGTGCTCTGAAAACTGAGCAACCCAGCCAGCCTTAGCATGATCTGCAGCTTCTTCGCCATGGTAGAGGGTAACAATTGACCAGGCGATTGCCAGCTTAAGGTCACGAGGGTTTTCCCCTGCAGCAAGGCGCTGGGCAAGCACTTCACTAGTAAACGGCTGTGCTGAAAATGGCAGAAGTCCTAGATATTGAGGAAGTACTTCGTCAGCAATCGACAGTACCTTACCGAATTTTTCTTCAGCAGAATCAACAAGTGCAATGACATTACCCCAGCTACTACTCATTTTGCGACCATCAGTTCCTGCAATAAGATCATTCGTGATAATTGCCTGTGGACGGAGTCCCGCATTCTCCAAGAGGGCTCGTCCTGCCAACAAGTTAAAACGCTGGTCGGTACCACCAAGCTCGACATCAGACCGCAAGGCAACGGAGTCACACCCCTGCATCAGCGGATAGAGCTGTTCTCGCAGCGAAACACGCTTTCCACTCTCAAGACGACGCGCAATCAACTCACGCTTCACAAAGTCATTGACTGAAAATATGTCTGCAAGCTCCGCCACTTCGTAAAAGCTCAGCTTACCAAGCCAGGTGCTATTGAGGTGAATAGTCACTTGATCACGCTTTTCAGGATTCAGAATCATCCAGATTTGGTCAAAGTAACTCTGGTAGTTCTTCTCAACTTCTTCTTGAGACAGCATGGGGCGCTCGGCATCTTTATCCGAGGTGTCACCCACCCGACCGGTAAAGTCACCGATAACGATGTCGACATGGTGTCCCATCTCCTGGAAAGCGCGAAGGCGCCAGAGAGGAATTGTACGACCAAGATGCAGATTGCTACTCGTAGGATCAATACCCAGCTTCACGCGAAGCGGTGTAGCCGGGTTTTCGAGCGCCTTCAAAACGCCGTGGGTATCGATCACTTCATCGGTATTCCACTCAAGTACATCGCGGGAAGAAAAGGTAAGTTTCATAGGTTTACTCTAGACGAGTAAGCGAGACTTGTCAGCGTATCTCAGAAACGGTAGCGTCGGGGGAAAATACAATTCGAGAAAGGAATAACCGTGGTGTCCCTCATTCTCTGGCACATCTTAAAGTCTGTGCAGATGTTTATTACCCTGACAATGCTCTACTACATTTTTTTCGGTAATAAGTTCATACCGAGAAACACTGTTTCTGCAGGAGCCCTCACTCTTGCTGTTGTAATTCCGACCAACGTCTTCATATCAACCATCCTTTTTTTCTTCACCGTTCTTTACATCTATTATTTCTGCAAAGAAAGAATGATCAGCAAAGACGACGATCAGAATCCTGATGATCCTGATAATGAAGATCCTGATCCCCCAGACGAACCACCTGGGGGTATTTTTTTTAAAATACCCCCTCACCCGACTTTCTGCTAGAGTATGAGGCATCATGCGTGAACGCTCTACCCCCCGCCACTCACTCCTTACTCCGGCCAGTAAAAAAGGCCAGAAAAAGACGAGTCTTCTTGTTGTTTCTCCCAAAGCCCCGATCACCGCTCGTGAGCGGGTAAAGAGCAGTCTGAAACCTGAAAATCGTCGTGAACGCCTGCAGAAAGCTCCGATGACAAAGGGACGGCGTTTTTTTGCCTGGCTCAAGCGACAGTTCACTTGGCGCCGTATTCTTGGTGGCTTCCTCACCTTTACCGCAGTCATTGTACTCGCGGCCGTTGGTGCCTTTGTATACTTTGGGCGTGACCTCCCGAACCCAAACACCCTCCAAGAGCGTCAGATTGCTCAAGCTACCCAGATCTATGACCGCAAGGGAGAGACCAACCTCTACAGCCTCTACGGTGAAGAAAATCGTACGATTGTGCCCTCTGATCAAATTTCCGACTATGTGAAGCAGGCAACCATCTCTATCGAAGATAAGACGTTCTATATTCACCAGGGCTACTCACTGAAAGGCATTACCCGGTCAGTTGTTGCGCGCCTTATTCCTGGATGGCGCCCGAAGGGAGGTGGTTCGACCATCACCCAGCAGTACATCAAGAATGTGTATGATGATCGCGAGACCACCGCTGCCCGTAAACTCCGCGAGCTTATTCTGGCGGTAGAAATTGAGCGTATTTACTCGAAAGAGGAAATCCTTGCCGGCTACCTCAACCAGATTCCCTACGGAAACAACGCCTACGGCATCGAAGCAGGGGCTCGTACCTATTTCAATAAATCCGCCAAGGACCTCACCCTAAGCGAAGCTGCCACGCTTGCGGCAATTCCTCAGGCACCCAGCCGCTACAATCCGTATGGCGCCAACACTGCCGTCTTGTTTGGCCGTAAGAACTATATTTTGGACCAAATGGCCGCTGATGGCTTCATTACTGAGGAGCAGGCCGAAGCAGCAAAGGGAGAGGCTCCGAATGCTGAAAATCAATCATTTCAAGATCAGGGAGCAAAGATTATTGCCCCACACTTTGTATTCTTCGTTCGTGATCAATTGCTTGAGATCATCAAAGAACAGAGCACTGACACCACAACCCCTCTTGAAAAGCAGCTTGATGAAGCCGGCTGGAAGGTAATTACCTCGGTTGATCTTGATATGCAGCGCCGCGCTGAAGTAGTAGTCCGCGAAGAAGGAGAGAAGGCTGTTAGGCAATATCGCGCCACGAACGCTGCACTTACTGCCGTTGACCCCAAGAGTGGTGAGGTTTTGGCAATGGTGGGAAGTATTGACTATAACGACAAGAACAAAGGAAAGAACAACTATGCAACTGCAAAAAAGCAGCCGGGTAGTTCGTGGAAGCCATTCGTATTTGCCGCCAGCTTCCGTCCGGGTAGCCCACTTCACCCTGGATCCACCCTCTTCGATGTAGAAACCGACTTTGGCGGTGGCTATAAGCCAAACAACTATAATGGGAGCTTCAGCGGCCCCGTTACCGTGCGCCAGGCACTGGGACGATCACTGAACATTCCCGCCGTTAAAGGACAGGCGCTAACAGGTGAGAAAAAAGTGATCGATCTCATTCGTGAAATGGGTATCAGTACCGTTAACCCTGATGGCGGTTACGGACTCTCTATGGCACTTGGTACCCCGGATGTGCGCAATGTTGAGATGGCCAACGCCTTTGCCGTCTTTGCAAATGGCGGAAATTATCATCAACTTCGCCCCATTCTACGGATTGAGCGCCGTGATGGTAGTATCGTGAAAGATTTCACCACCAACCAGCCCAAGCAAGTCCTTGAGCCAGAGGTTGCCTGGCAGGTAGCCAACATAATGGCAGATAACGATGCTCGTTCTGCGGTATTCGGCACACGAAGCCAGCTTGTGCTTCCCGGCCGCACCGCTGCTGCAAAAACAGGTACCACCCAGAACTATCGTGATGGATGGACCGTCGGCTACACTCCTTCTCTGGTAACAGCCGTATGGGTGGGTAATGACGATGACGGAAAAACCATGACAAGTAGTGCCGCTACCGCTGCTGCTCCACTCTGGAATCGCTTTATGCGCGAGGCTCTTGATGGTAAGCCGAACGAAGACTTCCAACGCCCCGGAAGCCTTAAGGAAACGACGCTTGACCGACTGTCTGGTAAGTTCCCCACCGATCAAAGCCCAACCGACCAACGAGTTACCGAGTGGCTTGCCGACTGGCAAATTCCCCAGGGAGACAACCGCTTTGACGATATTCACATCGTTGCAAACGTAAATCGCGATACTGGCAAACTCGCCGGACCACTCACCCTTCCTGATCTGATCGAGCGCCGTACCTACTTTAAGATTCGCTCAGAAAAGCCAACGGATCCCAACTGGGAAAACCCTGTCCAAGCCTGGGCAGCCGCAAACGGTGGTGGCAACCCGCCAACCGATACCGAAGACCTGTATATTCCTGGTAACCAACCCACCGTTAGTGTCAGTGGTCGCATTGTTGGTGGAAAACTCGAACTTACTGCCGATGCTGGGGGTGCTCGTGGCATTCGCAACGTTGTCTTCTCTGTAGCCGGTACTGATATTGTGGTGGACACTTCACCATTCACCACCCTGGTCACCATTCCGCTTACCCCTGGTGAAACCATTTCATTTCGGGCAACTGCTACCAATGATCTTTCACTGCAAACAAGTGCCGACGGCTCTCTTACCGTACCCGTCGATGCTCCCGTGGCAACAATCAGTAGCCTGGTTGTTCTTCAGGAGGGAAACTCACTCCTGGGCACTCCTACTCGCCTCCAGGCGGTGGTGACTACTGGCCGCACGAATAGTCTCCGTGTTTTCCGAAGTACAAGCGCATCAGAAGCTGGTCTCCAGGTGCAGACTGTTACCGCCACCGCAGCCGGTAGCTATGTTATTGAACTTCCCGCAACCAACGACCAGTCAGGACAATCGTATTGGTTCAGCGTGCGTGCGATTACAAATGATGGTGCGGAAGGTGCATTGAGTGTTCGGGTGGGGCCGGTACAGATTAAGTGATTTGTCGAGTTTACTCGTCAGAATAACCCCCTTTTTATTTCATAAAATTATGCTTGAGTGAGTGCATATAAGCCGTAATTTTTTGCCGTGAAGCATCTCGCTTTCATGTTGGCGGTTCTGATCTCATTCACCCCCGGCACCCCGGCACTTGCTTCGCTCCTACAACCCGACGATTCTGAAGTTGCAGTAGCTGGACTTGAAGTTGGGAGTCCAGCTTTTGAAATTGCCCCTAGCGAGGTTGCCCATGAAGAAACCGATGCCACTATCGCCGCCGAACTTGCAGCCGACCGCGATGCGCTTGAGGACGGTGGCGACCCTGGTGCTGATGTTGCCGAAAATGTGAGCGAGCGCCAGCAAATGATGCGCACCTTCCAAACCACCACCGGAAACACGCGTGCTGAAGTCTATAAAGTACCTATCCACTACCAGCAAAATGGTTCATGGGAGCAAATCGACACCACACTCATCGAAACACCCACGGGCTGGCAGAGTACTGCCAACGAGTGGCAGGCACGCTTTGCACCGCTTGGCGCCGGGGCGGTAAGCATTACCAAAAATAACGCCACCCTTGGACTAGTGCCCCAGTCTCCAAGCACCGCTAGCACTACGATTGCGCCAATTGTGACACCCTTTGGTGAGTCAGTACTCCCTGAGGAAGTCTACCCGACCCCACTCCAGACAATCGAAGAAGAAACATATCCTGCAGCACTCAATGTACTCGCTCCTGTTTCTCCACCAACACCTGAAAGCGACCTCAAAATCTCTCCCCAGCAACATGTCCGCTACCCTGAAGTTTGGCCTGACACCGATCTTATCTATGAAGTTTCCAGCGACTCAGTAAAAGAAAATATCCTTGTAAAAACCCCAACTGCCGCGCTCCAGCAGTTTAGTTTTAATCTTGATGGCGTCACCAGCATCTCTGAACCTGACCAGTTTGGTGGACGCACCCTGACCGGATCATTCGGTACCGCCATCCTCCCTGCACCTGTCGTCAACAACATGACAGGAAGTATTATTGGTAACACAGAGGCAGCCGATCTTACCGTAAACAGCACCCAGATCACTATTAGTCTTGACCCTACATGGGTGGCAAGCCTAACCCTTGCTGATTATCCACTTGTCATCGATCCAACCATCCTCCTAAGTTCGGTTCATTACGCTAGCTACAAGAGTGACGGCTATGTTTGTCCCGCAGGATACGGTTGTGGTAACTCGGTAGGAGAGCTTAACGACCGTGGTACCTGGAAATCTTGGCGGACCTATACCTACTTCGATTACAACTTCATGCGAGGTCGTCAGCTTAAGGATGCCTTTATGCACCTTCGCATGGTTCCCCATGGTGCTGTTTCATGGCGCGGGGTCGTTGATAACCGCCAGATCTACCTCAAGCACGGTGTTTGCTGGAGCTATCACTGCATGTCAGAGGACTATAGCTCTGCCTTCCGTCAGATTGGTGAGTCGGGTACTATCCCGATGCCCAATATGCTGCAGAATGCCATGAACAACAATGATTACATCATGCTGTTCGCCATCCAGTCTGATGAAATTGCCGGCTATACCACCTACAAATTCTTTGATCCCGGATACACCTATATTTCGATCACCTATAACACGCCACCAAACTCAGCCACTCCCGTAACGCCAGCTCATAACGCAACCGTCGTTACCACACAGCCTGGTTTTTACTCGAACCCAGGATCTGATGCAGATGGTGATAGCCTGCTCTACCGGTACCGGATCGCAAGTCAGCCCACAACTTCACACACCCTCTATACCAGTGACTGGTCCTCAAGCACGAGCTGGACCGCACTCGACGACCTCCTGGTTGATGGAAAAACCTACTACTGGTACGTCCAAACCTGGGATCAGCAGTCACCAAATGACACCTTCCAACCTAGCTCCGCAGTGAGTAGCGGTTGGCAGAGCTTTAAGGTAGACCTGCGCCTCGGACGTAACCCCACGCAAGCCTTCGACAGCGTTGGGCCCGTAAGCGTGGCCCTTGCAACCGGCAACCTCACAACAAACACTGGCTCGCACAGTAGCCCTGCTCTTGGTGGTGCTCTTGGCGCCTCTCTTGAATACAACACGCCACTTCTTTCTCGTCACGGCCTGACCGGTGAATACTGGAACTGTTCCGTCCAATTCTGCGGCATCCCTGCCACTCCCCCTGTTCTCACGCGTACGGACGCCACGGTAAACTTTGCCTGGGAGAATCATAGTCCTGCAATCGGCACCGTTGCCAAGGATCTCTTCCTTGCCCGCTGGACTGGCTACTTTGTTGCACCAAAAGCCGGTACCTACCAATTCGGTGCCCATGCTGATGATGGCATCCAGATGTGGGTAAACAATACCACCATTCTTAACGAGTGGTCGTACCGTGAAGGCCGACGCTGGGGTGCCAGCGTAACGCTCACCGAGGGACAAGTTGTTCCTGTTTCGATTCATTTTATGGAGAATCTTGGATGGGCAACCATGAAGTTCCTTGTGCGTGGTGCGGTTGATGAGCAAAGCGTGCCCTCAACCTGGCTTCGCACCGCTCCCCGATCAGTGAGCCCAAGTGGCCTGACGGGCTCCTACTACACCTATGGTGACGGACACATTCGTGAAGAAAACGCCTTCCTGCGACGCGTCGATCCTACCGTTGCATTCAACTGGGAGTCAGGCTCGGTGGTACCTGGCGCCCCAACTGACTGGTTCTTTGCCCGATGGACCGGCTACTTCACTCCCCCAACTACTGGCGTCTACAAGTTTGGTGCCCGCAATGATGACGGTATGAATATTACCGTCAACAATCAACTTGTTGCTTCGGGAAATACGGGAAGTACGATGGGTACAGCTGGAATAATCCTCACCGCCGGACAGGCTGTGCCAATCCGTATCGATTACCTTGAAATTACCGGCCTTGCACATATGGAGTTACGCATTGACGGACCTGGCTTCAACCCCAATGAGCGTGTGAAGCCTGGGTATTTCAGCACCGGAAACCAAGTTCTCCCGGAAGGCTGGAAGCTCAATATTGACGCAGATGGCAGCATCCCTTACGACTATGCCGGTATCTCAGCCACCAGCGTCACCCTGTACGACGCCGACGGTAGTACCCACGAGTATAAGTGGAATGGTAGTAGTTACGTTCCTCCTATTAACGAAGCAGGCACCCTGGTTCGTAATGGCGACGGTACCGTTACCCTGCAAGATATTGATGGCCGCACCTACACCTACGCGATCGATGGAACACTACGGACCGTTACTATTCCCGAAGACACCCTCAAGCCTGCAGCGCTGCGCTTTACCTACACGGGTACCCCCTCTCGCCTCACGCAAGTAACCGATCCGGTCGATACCGCACGCTGGGCAAAGTATCTCTACGGTGGTGATTCCCTTTGTGGTGCACCAGACTCCGGTTTCACTAATCCACCAAGCACCATGCTCTGTGGTGTACAAACGTACGATGGTCGCCTGACACGTTTCAACTATAAATCACTTGGTGCTGGACGCTATATTCTCGGTCGCGTTACCGCGCCGGGTGGGATTGTTACCGACTATGGCTACGATGCAAACGGTGTCCTCACCAGCATTCGTGAGCCATTTGCCAACGACGTTATCGCTGCTGGCCGACGCGCCAATGACGCCACTGTCCTCAGTGAGTTCTCGTATGATGTCCTTGGTCGCACCAGCTTCCTAAGGGCACCGTCCGCTACTGCCGGCGGCTATCGTCAGGAAGACTCCTATGTCTACTACCCAAGTAGCACGGTCATGAAGGTGAAGGATGTGATTGAGCCTTTCGGCTTCTCGCGAAAGATCGGGTACGACAGCCTACTGCGTACCACCTCGGATACCAACATCGCCAACCAGACCTCAACCCAAACCTGGGACGCAGTAAAGGACTTAGTCTACACCAGCACCTCGGCCACGGGCATTACCTCACAGACTCACTACAACCAGTTTGACCTACCCATTGAGAGTTACACCGCTCCAGCGGGCTACTTTGGCAGTGACCGCAAACCAACCGCTGGCTACAAGGATTATATCCCCACCACCATCCAAGCCTATGACGAAGGCATTCAAGGTCTCGCTGCCACCTTCTACGATGTAGCAACCCACCAGACTCAAACCGGACAGGTCCGTATCTTGGCTGGTGCACCGAAGGCCACCACCACCGGTGTTGATGCTACTGGCAATATTAACCGTGGCTGGTGGCAACAACCACCGCCAACCGGCGTGACCGGCGGCGCCACAGGTTGGGGTGCTCGCCTTACTGGCTGGATTAAACTCGATGCCGTTGGCACCCACCAGTTTAAGATTCAATCAGATGACGGCGTCCGCCTCACCATTGATAACCAACGCATTATCGATGAGTGGACTGATGGCGGCTACCGCACTCGTACCAGTAGCTTTACCACCACTACCGCTGGCAAGTGGTACCGCATTACCATTGAGTACTACACCAAGGCCGCAAACGATGGTGACTCCACCCTGGACTTCTTCTACGCGCCCGTTGGCCAGGGCTACACCCTGCAAACCGCCGGCTACCTCAAGCCAGACTACGGCCTCCGTACCAGCGCTACCGTAAAGGATAGCTACGCCGCTGTCGGCTCAAGCACCGTTACTACTAACTACGGCGCGCGACCTGAGCTAGGCCAAGTGCAGTCAACCACCCTCAACCCGGCAACGGCAAACTACACCAGCAGTGCCACCTACGAGGCCCTCGGCCAAACCGGTAGCTTCTTGCGTCAAACCTCCAAGACCCTACCTGGTGGCACTACCACCACCTACAGCCACTATCTCGCTGGTGAGACGCGTGATAACCCCTGTACCCCAGCAATCGAAGCCTTCCGTCAAGGTGGCGCCGTCAAGCAACGCACCGAGCCAGATCCTGATGGCACCGGTCCACTTACCGGGCGGGTTACTGAAACCATCTACGATGATGCTGGTCGCGTCGTAGCCACCCGCTACAACACTGATTCGTGGACATGTAGCACCTATGATAGCCGTGGTCGCGTGCTCACTACCACCATCCCTGCCTTTAACGGACAGGGTGGCCGCACCATTACCAATAACTGGGCCGTTGGTAATAATCCACTGGTCACCAGAAGTAGCGATGCCTCCGGTACTATTACCGTTACCACCGACCTCTTTGGTCGCACCGTTTCCTACATTGATACCCTCGGCTACATCACAACCACCACCTACACCAACCTCGGTCTTGTTGACCGAGTAGTCGGACCAAACGGCACCGAAAAGTACACCTACGACACCACCAATCGCCTGAGTTCCTATGCACTCAACGGCACCACGCTGGCAACAATTAATTATGACCAGTGG
>JAGVEG010000101.1 GCA_020058355.1 Candidatus Berkelbacteria bacterium | reverse complement strand
ACTTCTGCCTCATGGACCTGGGCTCTTATTTCCCAGATCCACATATTTACTCCGACCATCTTGCCGATTTTCTCGGCAGAAAACCGAGATGGCCGCTGTTGCGCCTGTGTCCCTGCCTGTACTAGCAAGCAAAGGAGCGCAGCAAAGCAGATTACTGTATATTTTCTCATGTTCTTCTTCCTTTTGCTTCTTTTACCACAAAGCCAACTTATTTTCAATAGACCCCCTTGAAGAGGGGGTCTATTGTGAAGCCGCATATCGTATCTCTCTACAATCCCTCAGCCTCTACCTTGGTCTCCTCAAGAAGTTGATTAATCTCAGTAGCGACCCGTTCATCAACGGCTGCCACGTCTTCTTCGACTTGCGCTAAGATCCGGCGCTCAACTTCTTCCTGCTTCTCGTCTTCCGTCATTGTACCGGGGAGACTGGCATAGATTGCCTTAGCCTTCTCAAAGTAGATGTCAGAGTCCGTTTGAGATGTTGGTTCCATAAGTGGTGTTACTACGTATTACTTTGCTGACTGCACTCGGAAAGAGGCAGCAACAGCAAGGAGTGCTTTTTGAGCATTCTCTTCAGGAATTCTCTTTTCCTTAGCACTGTCAGCCACGTCAACAAGACGAAGGACTTGTTCAACCGATAAGCCATCAATTGCGCCTTCAGGAAGACTCGGTAAGCTAGCCTTCTCAAGATACGACTGCAAATACTGCTGCTTAAGTATCCCCCTACTTGGCCCATCAAGTTCCTCCAAAGAGTCTACAAAGGCCATGGATTGTTCAAGTTGTTTTCGTGGTGAGTCTGCGGAGAGATAATCCTTAAAGCGTGTAAGGCCCTCTGTAGCTGAATCCCTGATTCCTGAAACTTTTATGAGGGCCCCATCAAGAATAGCCCGTAGGCTCTCTTGCTTCTCGGGGCTTAGAGCAACCTCGGTATTTAGACCTTCCCATAACTTACTGACGACATCAGCAGACTTTTTAAGTCCGGATTTACCCAGTTCCACTGCCTGGTTTTTTAGTTGTTGGAACAACTCTTTTCCACGATTAATCCCCTCAGCCACTTTGTCGGCAGCAACAAATCCCAAACCAACCCCTGTGAGCGCCGTGTCCACAACAGTCTCACTAACCTTTGTGCCTTGCTCTTCGCGCCAGGTAGCAAAGCGTGACATTGCATCTTTAGCAGAAAATTTTAGCTGCTCTTTCTTTTCTTCCCCCTTTTTCCAGATACCCTCAATCTTTCCTACAAACTGCTGTACCTTCTCCTTACCTAGGGCGCCAAAACTATCCACCTTACCTTTTGCCCAAGCCAGGCCGCCACGCACCGCATTGATACCCTTATCGAGTCCCTTGCCGACTGCTTCAATTTTGCCTGCAAACCCATTACCCCCTTCACGAACAAGCTGAGCCAAGCGGGCCGCCTTCTGCTCTACGGTTTCATATACTGGTGTCAGTGTTTCTGTGCTCATAATTAGTCAGTGTTAGTACACTTTCATCATAAGCCCTGACACCCACGAAAGCAATCAGGTTGTATGACATAACCCATAGGTAGTTAAAGTGTAATTCTTGCACGTGCAAGCTCACTATGGTAGATACCTGGATAGAAAGTGAATCTCCACGGGTTTCCACCCGTGGCATCATCACGCTCTGCTTCTCATCTCTTCGAGATGCGCCGTGCTTCGCAACCGGCATAGCCTCTCATCCACAAGCTTCCGTATGTGGTTTTCCCGGGAAGTATAAAGTAACGGAGTGTAAATATAGAATGGCTTGAATATATTGCGGAAGATCCGCAAACGCGGCGAGTGCGGATGCACGAGCTACGGAGATCGCTTACGTTAGTAGGACTCTTTGTCCTGCTTGCTGCACGCTTTTCCACTTCGTTGTGGAGAAAAATCCAATTGTTCTCGTAGTCGGAGCCCTTGGATTTCTATCTTCCCTAGCTCACTTCGTGAGCCTATCCAGCATCGATAAATGCGCAGAAGACCTCATCTTTCGGACCGCCAGGTCATCAAGTCTGAGCGAAAGAGCTGCTACCATAGCCGTCATGATCCGCAATCACCATGATCATGGTCTCCTCGACACGAGCATCTTCGAAGAAGAGGGCGGAAAGCTATGGGAAGCCGCCCTTGAGGAAGCCCGAAAAACTCTCACACCCCCTCCACAATAAGGTCGGGGGTGTTTTATTTGGAAAACTCTCTCTAGTCTCCTAACGAAAAAGCCGTACCTTCACAGGGTCTCCCCTAGTTTCTTGAGGAGAGGACCGATCCTCCGCAGGATTCCAAAGGGTAATGGATCCGAGGACAGATCGGTACTCGATCTCAGGAAACTATTTTACTTCAACAGACGCACCAGCGCCAGCAAGCTTTTCCTTAGCAGCTTCAGCCTCTTCCTTCTTTACACCAGTCAGAACTGGCTGAGGAGCACCATCAACAAGGTCCTTAGCTTCCTTCAGACCAAGGTCAGCGCGAAGCTCGCGAACTGCCTTAATAACGTTGATCTTGTTGTCACCTGCACCGGCAAGGATAACATCAAAAGCAGACTTCTCTTCAGCAGCTTCTGCAGGAGCACCAGCCATAGGGATAGCACCCATCATCATAGGAGCAGCAGCAGAAACACCAAACTTCTCTTCGAGTTCCTTAACAAGCTCTGAAAGCTCTAGAACTGAAAGCTTTTCGATCTGTTCGATCAGGGTAGCAAACTTGGACTCAGCCATGGTAATTGCGTTAAGACGGAATAATAATTAGGCAGTTTTCTGGTCACGAATTGCGCTAAGCGCAGTAACCAAACCGCGGATATTGCCGGAAAGCACGGTAACGAGACCACGCTGAGGACCGGTAAGAACGCCGAGAAGCTGGCCAAGGAGCTGCTCCCGACTTGGAAGGTTTGCAAGCGCCTGCACTTGTGCAGCCGAGATGGTGTCCTTCCCTAGAATGCCACCAAGAACCTTGAGTGCCTCGAAATCCTTATCCTTGCGGAATGGCTCGAGTGCCTTAGGTCCGGCAACCGCATCCTCGTATCCGAAAACAAGAGCGAGTGGCTGATCAAGGATCTGCTGATCAACGGTAATCCCCTGTTCTTCAAGCACCTGAGCCAAGAGCGTGTTCTTTGCTACTTGGAAGTGCAGGCCGAGTGGGTGAAACGCGTCACGTAGTGCCTCAATCTGACCAACCTTTACCCCTGTTACACCTACGAGAACCACGGACTGCGAGCTGCTGAGACGAGAAGAAAGCTTTGCTTTCAGCTCTTCCTTCTGCACGCGTGTCTTTGGCATGGGCGTATGGGCTAACCTGGTTTCCCAGGCTGGGGCCGTGTTCCAAGCGGCGCCCTCCTACTAAAAAACTGGGCGAACCCAGTGCGAAAGAGACGGAGATCTCAGTGAAAGAGAGGCCGAATCCTCGGCAGGACTTATGAGGCGAACCTCTGCCGGCTGTCATGGGGAACATCTGCAGTAAAGCACAGATACGCCTTGCTGAAAAGACCAAAAGCGGTTATGGTTTCTGAGAAACTAAATCTCTCTCAAAACCACACACCCATGGGGGTGGTGGAAAGGACAAAATATGAAACAACGTTTTGGCGCTTTACTGGGGCTACTAGTTGCACTGGTACTGTTCGTTTTTGCACCCAGTGCAAAGGCAGATTTTACTCAGTCCCTTATAGGGTCAGGTGCAGTAGATGGTACAACCGAATTTACAGGAAACAACCTGCAGATTACTAGCCTTATCCTCGACAGCTTCTCGATCATTGATCTGGGGCAGCCCTTAGTCACAGCAGGCTCAAACTCATCACTCCTTCTGACTGGTAGCGGCGCACAGCCAGACCTCGGACCTGGCACAAATGCGATCACAACGACCTTCGCCGGAAGTGAGAATCAACTGAGTTTCGTTTTACGAATCCCAGCACTTGACCCGGATCAAGAAATAATTGTCGCGGTTGTGGACGACGCAACAGGATTGATTACAGATATCTTTCCATTCACTGCATCAGGGTCCGCCACGTTTGCCACACCAACGGATCCATTTACAACTATTGTAGCCCAAAGAGACGCTATCACATTACTTCCAACAGACTGGTCTTCGTCATCCACGACCCTAGAAGTAGTAAGTGGTGCCTTGATCTCTGCCAGTGCACCAGAGCCCGGCACCCTGCCTCTCCAGGCACTCGGCGTATTAGTCGGACTTTTGGCACGGCGTCGACGACGTCGCCACGCTTAAACACTTCTCTACCTTCCTTACAGAGAACATCCTCCTCACCCTCCTCGACTAGCAATCGAAGGGGGGTTTTTTGCCCGTTTCACAAACAAAAAACCCCTCAGCGATGAGGGGTTTTTCGCTGATCAATTACTTGGAAAGCTGCATGCGTACACCAGGGCCCATAGTAGAGCTCAGACTGATGCTCTGCATCTTTGACTGGCTCAGGGCTGCCTCAACGGCGCGGATGTTTGCTACAAGCTGCTCTACGGAGAAGGAAACCTTACCAATAGGCATGTGAACAACACCGGTCTTATCGGCGCGGTACTCAACACGTCCGCCGCTAATTTCCTTTACTGCAGCCTCTACGTCTTCAACGACGGTACCAGACTTTGGTGAAGGCATCAGGCCACGGGGACCGAGGAGCTTTGCGTACTTAGCAAGCTTTGGCATGAAGGCAGGAGTTGAGATCAAAACGTCGAAATCAATCTTACCAGCGCCGATTTGCTCAAGGAGCTCGTCAGTAACAACGGCTACCTTGCGAGTTTTACCAGATCCGCTTGGAAGCACCATGGTGCCACGAACCTGCTCAGCCTTAACAACTACGTGCATTTCAACGGTGCCATCAAACTTGGTGGTAGAAGTTTCCTGAACCAACTTGATTGCATCCTCGATGCTGTAGCGAACGCTGCGATCAACCTTGTGAACAACGGCGCGGTACTTCTTACCACGAAGACGAAGT
>JAGVEG010000023.1 GCA_020058355.1 Candidatus Berkelbacteria bacterium | reverse complement strand
GATTGGTGGAGCTTCAAGAAATGGAATTCTTATAAAAGGAGGTGTCTACTTAGAAAAACTTGCTTCTATTAAGGCTATAGCCTTCGACAAGACACGCACTCTCACTTACGGCAGACACGCAGTTACAGATGTGCTGACGTTTGGATCGCATACTGAAGCTGAAGTAATTGCTGATGCGGCTGGCATAGAAGCATTTTCTTCTCATCCACTCGCTGACGCCATTATTGAATACGCAAAATCTAAAGGAATAGTCCCGCACGACATGGAGTCGTTTCAAAACGTTGCAGGAAAAGGAAGTCACGCTCACTGTTTAGTGTGTAGCGCTCGTCATTATATTGGCAATAATAAATTAATGGCGGATTCTGGGGTGCTAAATACTCAGTTCTCTGAGACTGTCACTAGATTAGAAAAAGAAGGTAAGACAGTCGTGCTTATCGCTTCTGAAACAGAACTCATCGGAGCTATCGCTATTACAGACGAGATTCGTGCTGAAGCAAAATCAGTGATTACTGATCTTCAGAAATTAGGCATTAGTTCTATCATGCTTACGGGCGATAATCAGTTTAGTGCGCACTACGTTGCAAACAACGTTGGTATTTCTAACGTATACGCGAGCCTCGCTCCCGAGGAAAAAGTAGAACATGTTGAGACATTACAAAAACAGCACGGTACCGTCGCAATGGTGGGTGATGGTATCAACGACGCTCCTTCGCTGGCTACGGCTAATGTTGGACTGGCTATTGGAGCAGGTGGGACGGATGTCGCAATCGAGACAGCTGACATAACCCTCCTCTCAGGAGACTTAACTGCTATACCAAAATCTATCCGACTCGCTCGCGCCACAATGAGAACCATAAAATTGAATATAGCCCTTGCTCTCATGGCAAAGTTAATCTTCTTAGTTTTGGTAGTTACTGGTCATGCAAATTTGGTGATGGCAATTGCGGCAGATTCAGGAGTCGCCATACTTGTAATTTTACTTAGTCTACGACTCTTTACTCGATAAGAACATCAAACCTACAAAAATACCCTCACTTGAGGGCTTTTTTGTACATCACGTGTCTCTTCTTAAATAGGGGACATCGTATTGCTTATATCTCATATCGGGTGTATTGTTCGTAAATGCGAACAAAAGGAAATCAGTCTGCGCATATTACTGCCACTAAAGAAGACTACATTCGCGCTATCTATATTTTGGATTCAACACAAGGAACAACGGGAGTTACTGATATAGCCAATCGACTTGGTTTAAGTAAGTCCACTGTTTCCGAGCGTGTAAATGAATTAGTGAACGAAGGATTGGCAGTGTCTGAACCATACGGAAAAGTGACGTTAACCAAACGAGGTAGCGAGGTAGGCAAGAAATTGACGTTCAAGCACCGAATTATTGAAGTGTTTTTGCACAATACCTTGCATATCCCCAAAGATAGAATTCATGTTGAAGCTGAACGTTTAGAACATGCGTTTAGTGATGACGTGATAAAACGTCTCGCTACTTTTTTGGGTAACCCTACTAACGATCCTCACGGATCAATAATTCCTAAAGTCACAGACTGGAACTCTAATAAACAAAAGTAATTACATTATAAAAAAATAATAACAACATGACACAAACAAATTTATTTAAGGCCCTCGGTTGGAAAGGTGCTTCAAAAGAGATGGGCGAAGATGAACTTACCCCAAGTCTTCCTGAGGTACACCGTTCAATTGCGATTCCTTCAGAATTATCATTTTTCAAAAAACTCTTACTCTTTGCAGGTCCAGGTTTTCTAGTAGCTGTTGGCTACATGGATCCAGGTAACTGGGCTACAAGTCTGGCTGGTGGTTCAAAGTTTGGATACACACTTCTAACTGTAGTATTGATGTCGAGCATCTTTGCAATGATCCTCCAGCATCTTTCGCTCAAGCTCGGTATTGTAACTGGTCGTGACTTAGCCCAGATGTGTAGAGATAAATACCCTAAACCAGTTGCTATTTTACTCTGGATCATGGCCGAAATCATGATTATCGCCACAGATTTAGCTGAAGTGATTGGGTCAGCGATTGCGTTGTATCTCTTGTTCGATATACCAATCCTAATTGGTGTAATCATCACTGCAGCAGATGTACTCGTTATTCTCTACTTGCAGAATAAGGGCTTCCGATATCTTGAAGCACTTATTGTGGTACTTATGGCAACAATTGTAGGAATCTTCGGTTTTCAACTGATTGTTTCGGCTCCCGCTATTGCACCACTACTCATTGGTTTCATTCCAACTTCGCAAATCGTCTTTAATGCAGATATGCTCTATCTTGCAATTGGTATTATCGGTGCCACAGTAATGCCACACAATCTTTACCTTCACTCAGCTATTGTACAGACGAGACGATATGCAGAAACAAGAGAAGGTAAGAAAGAAGCAATAAAGTTTGCAACGATTGACTCTACCGCAGCACTTTCCATCGCTCTCTTTGTTAATGCTTCAATCCTTATTCTTGCCGCCGCTGTATTCTTCACTAATGGTATTGGCGAGATTGCAGCTATTGAGGAGGCCTACAAACTACTCTCACCGCTTGTCGGGGTTAGTATTGCCAGTACTTTGTTTGCTATTGCTCTACTCGCCGCTGGACAGAATGCGACTATCACCGGAACGCTCGCTGGACAGATTATTATGGAGGGGTTCATTAATCTTCGGGTTAAGCCGTGGGTGCGAAGAGTCATTACTCGTTTACTAGCCATTGTGCCAGCTGTATTCTTCATTGGACTCTACGGTGCCAGTGCAGCCACCGAACTCCTTATCTTCAGTCAGGTAGTACTCAGTCTTCAGTTATCGTTCGCCATTTTCCCACTCCTTATGTTTACTGGAGATAAAAAGATTATGGGAGAATTCGCCAACTCAAGAAATATGAGTATAGTTGCTTGGATTATCGGTATTATCATCGCCTCACTCAATCTCTGGCTTCTTGGCTCGTTGTTCATTTGGTAAGCTATTGTATCAACTTAATAAAACCGCTCATAAGGAGCGGTTTTATTATGATTATTTATCTTATAAATTAGTTAGAAATCGTCTCATCAACTGAATCTCTTCCGTTTGTGTTTCCACAATCGCCTTAGTCAGGTCAGTCATTTCCTTGTGTTCAATATAGGGTTGTACACTTTGTGCCATCATAACTGCTCCCGTATGGTGCATGATCATATCTTCTAGGAATACCTTATCCAAAGCAGCTCCACTGAGGGTCGAGAGGTCTCGCATCATTGGTTTATAGTCTTTAGGGTCAGCAACATACGCTTTACCATACCAGCTTTGATGCCAGCCTTTCATCATGGCGATTTCTTTCTCTTGAGCCGCCACTATGTCTTCAGCTAGCTTTTTGATTTCAGGAGTTGAGCCGCCACGTGCAAGTACTTCTTTAGCCGTATCAACAGCTTCTTGGTGGTGTGGAATCATGCCTTCTAGGAACTCACGTT
>JAGVEG010000075.1 GCA_020058355.1 Candidatus Berkelbacteria bacterium | reverse complement strand
TATCTGGTACATACAAAAGTATGTGTAAAGGAGTATAAATGAAAAAGATTTCCAAGGTTCTATTATTGGCCAATGGCTACATCGGGATCGAACAAGTCTTGCCAAAGTATTTCGACGAGTGTCTCATGCATCCTTCATTGCAGAGCATTCCTGAAACTAATGGGCTGAACTGCCTAAGTGGCAAGTTTTCCGTAGACGAAGACCTACTCAGGTTCCTTAGTGATAATGCGTCTCGTGCCGATACTATCGTTATATCGAATAATATGGGGGTTGGTCCACAGTATGTAGCAGCTGTGCAGCGTGAGTATAGACCTAAGATTATCATCATAGGTAATGATAAGGATTCATGGGACAAAAATTCTCAAGTCTATAGTCATCTCGGGATTACAGAAGAACAATTCTGCCTACGTGAACTCATTTTTTCGAAGCTTTTCATGGGCGGATAATGATCACAACATCACCTCCCGGGGCTATCCCGGGATTTTTTGTGTACACGCTCTGGGCCTACAAAAGAGAATACCGCCCCCAGATGCGAGGCGGTATTTCATTTCCCAAACTACTTGCGGAGGCCGAGCTCTTTTACCAGCTCTGTGTATCCAGTGATATCAGTAGCTTGGAGGTAATTAAGCATGCGGCGACGGCGGCCAACCAGGCGGAGGAGACCCATGCGTGAACTAAAGTCCTTGCGGTGAGTCTTGAGGTGCTCGGTGAGTTCATTGATACGCTCAGTGAAGATTGTGATCTGAACTTTGGTAGAACCAGTATCCTTCTGGTGGCTCTGGAATTTGGAAACAAGCGTAGTTTCGCTCATAGTGGCATACTTAGATACAAATGCGGCGAGGCAGCATGTAAGTGGTACCAAGGAGAATGTAGGCTATTCTGCCTTCTTTTGCAACAGGTCTAGCTGGATTGTAATCTTAGAAACAATTTCAGCCTCTTTCTCTTCAGTGAGTGGGCCGCCTACGCGGAATGCTGCTGCAACTGCATGACCGCCGCCGCCATAGGCTTCAGCAACTTTGGCAGCAAGCGCCTGGGCTTCGTTACGCATGGAAACGTAGATTTCTCCCTCTCGCTCAATGAACAGTGCTACGTAGTCGGCTTCTTTGATCTGCTTAAGTAGGTTATCAATCAGTCCTTCGGTGCCATCGGTAGGGGAAACGCCAGCCGCTGCATAGTCGGCCTCAGTGAGTACCGTCCAGGCAAAGCGACGAGTAGCATCCAACTTTGCATAGGCAAGCGCTCGTCCCCAAAGGCGCAGTGTGGCAATGCTCTTCTCAGCAAAGAGCTTCTTGGTGATCAGTTGGTTGTCAGCACCAGCGGCAACAAGCTGGGCGGCAACGGTCATTACTTTTGAGGTGGCGTTGGTGTTTCGGAAGCCCTTGGTGTCATCAAGAATACCGGTAAGGTAGCAGGTAGCTACGTCCTTTGAAAGCTGAGAAGGCCCACCGTGGCTGAGGCCATCAGTGAGTGAAACCAAGATCTCGGCAGTAGCTGCTGCAGTACTATCACTCAGTACAACCTCTGCCTCAATAGTGGTAGAGGTGTGGTGATCAATAACAATTGAAGGAATCTCGCTTCGGAGATTATCCCATTGCGTAGGCAGAATAGGCAACTGCTCAGGGGATGAGGCATCTACTGAAATGACGAGATCATACAGAAGAGTTCCTTCATCAATCCGTACATCGCTCGCTGAGAAAGCACCTTCTTTGGCACTTACTACGAGAACAAGTTGCTGGTCACGCAAGCGCTTGAGGCTGATGTTTCCTACCTTTGCCGATGACTCGCTCAGCATAATCAGCAGATCACGCTGGAGAGTGAGTTCAGTAGGTAGTTCATTAAAACCAGGAAGGAAGCTGAGCTGGCTTGGGAGGTGACCTCCTGCATAGGTGGTTACCTTTTTTCCAAGTGCGGTGAGTACCTTGCTCAAACCAAGAGCAGACCCAAGGGCATCCCCATCAGGGCGCTGGTGGGTAATAACAAGAATGGTGTTTGCAGCGCGAATAAGTTGGATAGCGCGCTGTCGGTCTTGAGGAAGAATAGCCATAGTTGCTGCAATCTAGCAGCCACTGGCAAGAGGTCAAGATCTAGCGGCAGGTGCCGACGCAACCAGGGCCTGCGAGGCTGTAGATAATTCGTCCGGAGGGGGTAGTGGAACCGGCAACAAGTGTTACCTCATCTGCGTTTGCAGCACGTTCAAGTGCAGTAACGAGTGTATACTCAGTTCCGGTGCTCCCTGTAGTAGGTGCAAGGTACTGATAGTCCTCTGTGGCATTAAGTGAAGAGGTGCAGCCCTCCTCACGATTAAGGGGATCCTTGGGCCACTGGGCGTTTCTGAGTGAGTCTAAGATGTAACTTCGTCCACCAGTGGAGAGGCCAAGCGCACAGAGCGGCCTATTCGCGCGCTCGCCATCAACAAATGGAGGAAAGATTCCTTTGTAGACTTCGGCGGTGCGATCGAGTGCGCGGGCACTGGCGTTAATATCATTAATTCGGCGTGCGTCGCGTGAGCCGGCACGAATGCGTGCAAACTGTGCAGCCGCAAGGCCAATCAAGAGTACGAGGATACTGATGACCACAAGTAACTCAACAATAGTGTAGCCGCGCTTCATCGCTTGATAACAAAGAGTGAGTAGTTGGTAGCAGATTTGAGTTCATCAAGTGCAGTGCCAGAAATAGGAATTTCAGGATTGGTTCGCGTAAGACCCTTCACCGACCGAGCTGCGTCAGGCTGTTCAGATTCAAGACGTGCATAGGCAAGGTAGCCACCAATAAGTGGGCGGTAAACATAGGTACGCACAACGTTCGGTGAGCCATTTGCATCCTCAATAAGAAGTGGGTCAACAAACTGGCCTGAGTAGGCGGATAGCTCGGCACGTGATTCTTTGGGTGATGTGGCGAGGTAGCGCTCAATACCTGGTATCCAGTAGCCATCGGCGAATCCTGTCGCATTACAATTGGCGCCGATGTAGTGGTATGCCGGGTAGGTGCGATTATCGG
>JAGVEG010000095.1 GCA_020058355.1 Candidatus Berkelbacteria bacterium | reverse complement strand
ATTGTTATGAAACACGTACAACTTACACCAGAAGGTGTTGCAGAGTTACAAACCGAATTGGAGCGCTTGATCACCGTTGAGCGCAAGCGCGTTATCGACTCACTTGCTGATGCTCGTGCACTTGGTGATCTCTCAGAGAACGCAGAGTACGACGCTGCTCGTGACCAGCAGGGTCTTATTGAGTCTCGTATTGCCGAGATCGAGCTGGTTCTGGCTCAGGCACAGATTGTTCAGCATGCTGCAGTTCCTACGGGTACCGTTGGCTTCGGCTCAACAGTTACTGTTGATGTTGAGGGTGATGAGGAAAAGTACATGCTTGTTGGTGAGGCAGAGGCTGACCTTGCAAAGGGTAAGATCTCTACTGATTCTCCACTCGGTCTTGCCCTGCTTGGCAAGAAGGTGGGTGACGTTGTAAAGGTTGAGGTTCCTGGTGTAAGCACCCTTGCCTACACCATCAAAGAAGTTAAATAGCTTCTGTGTGGTCTTTTGAGGGTCTTGATCCCTTCCAAGCTCGTACTGCCCGCCTTGCCGCGTGGCAGTCTCTTGGTATTGACCCCTTCCCAGCACTCACGCCTGTAGCTCACGATGTTGCCGCCGCCCGAGCCCTCGCTGATGGTTTTGCTCCTGAGCAATTCGGTGAAGAGGTAACGGTACATGGCCGCCTTATGGCGCTTCGTGGCCAGGGAGCACTTCTTTTTGCAGATCTTCGTGATGCCAGTGGTCAGATTCAAATCCTTTTCCAGAAAGACAGTCTTTCTGAGGAATGGTTTGAGCGCCTGCAGCTTCTTGATCTGGGGGATATTGTTTCCGTAACCGGTCTTATTGGCATCTCTCGCCGTGGTGAGGTTTCCGTACGGGCTACTTCATGGGTGCTGCTGACTAAGTCTATGCGCCCACTTCCTGATAGCTGGAAGGGCTTGAGCGACACTGAAACACGCTTCCGCCAGCGCTACGTTGATCTGATTGCAAATCCCGATGTGCGTGAGCGTTTCGTAAAGAAAAGTAAGGCAATCTCAGCAATCCGTCACTTCATGGAAGGCCACGGCTTTCTCGAGGTAGAAACACCGGTTCTTGAGCCAATTCCTGGTGGTGCTGATGCTGAGCCATTTATTACCCATCACAACGCGCTTGATGTTGATTACTACCTGCGTATCTCACTTGAGCTTTATCAGAAGCGCCTTATTGTGGGTGGTTTTGAAAAGATCTTCGAGATCGGCCGCGTATTTCGCAATGAAGGCATCTCGCCACAGCATCTCCAAGAGTTTACGAACATGGAGTTCTACTGGGCGTACGCTTCTTGCGAAGACCTCTACGCGTTCACCGAAGGTCTCTACCGTGCCATTGTGCAGGCTGCTTTTGGTACGCTTCAGGTACAGCGTGGCGAGCACGCCCTTGATTTCAGTAAGCCATTCCCTAAGCGCAGCTACGTAGAACTTGTTGAAGAGTTCACGGGCATTAATGTTCTTACGGCGACAGACGAAGAGCTTGCTGCCGGCGCTCGCAGCTACGGTGCTAACCCAGGTCCTGGCGATGGCCGTGGTCGCCTGATGGATCTGCTCTATAAGAAGTCTGTTCGTCCTCATCTGATCCAGCCGCAGTTTATTACTGACGTACCTACGGCATTTTCACCACTGGCTAAGCGCCTTCCGAGCAACCCCGATCTTACCGATCGCGTACTTGTGTTGGTTGATGGTGCCGAGGTTGGTAACGGTTTCAGCGAGCTGAATGACCCTATTGATCAGCGCCAGCGCTTTGAAGAGCAGGAGAAGCTGCGCGAAGCAGGGGATGCTGAGGCTCAGCATTTTGACCACGACTTTGTCCGTGCCCTCGAGTACGGTATGGCACCAACGGCCGGTTTTGGCCTTGGTATTGATCGCTTCCTTACCATTCTCTTCGACCTTGATACCATCCGTGAGATGGTCCTCTTCCCGATGCTGCGACCCGAGAAGGAATAATCCCCAAAATAGTATTATTTTGAGGACCTAATTCTCCGAAATAGCATTATTTCGAGGATTCTGATAAAATACTCACATGAGTAGCATTATTCGACAATATGATATTAAAAATGAAATTGAGCCAGGAAAGGCCCTTGTTATTGTTGGGCCACGCCGTGTAGGGAAGACGACGCTGGTTCGGAACTTTCTCGAAGAAACAGATGAAGGCCATTTATTTTTTACGGGTGATGACAGCGGTGTTCAACGGCAATTTAGTCAAACAGAACTCACCCATCTTCAAAGTCTTATTGGTGATACCAAGTTATTGGTAATTGATGAAGCCCAAAACATACCTAATATTGGTCAGTCTCTAAAACTTCTTTTGGACGCTGACCCATTACTAAAGGTTATTGCCACTGGGTCTTCATCTTTTGAGTTGGCTGGACAGCTCGGTGAGCCACTGACGGGAAGAAAAAAAACGAAAGTACTGTATCCTGTGGCTCAGCTAGAGCTTCGCCACTCCCATCAGCCGCTTGAGTTGAAACTTCAACTAGAGAGCTATCTGCTCTATGGATCGTACCCACATGTCATAACGGCTTCATCGAAAGCGTCAAAGGAAGAACTTCTTCAGGAGCTTATTGATTCATATCTTTTTCGTGACATCCTTACCTTTAAGGAGGTAAAGGGAGCACTCTTTTTGCGAAGACTCCTTTCGTTTCTCGCCTATCAGATTGGTAGTGAGGTTTCACTTACCGAGATCGCAACTACTTTACAAGTGGATAGAAAAACAGTTGAGCGATACCTCGACCTTTTCGAGCAGTCGTACATTATCCACCGGGTTGGTGGCTATAGTAGAAACATGCGTTCTGAGATTACCGCTAAGGCCAAGTACTACTTCTATGATCTTGGTATTCGAAACGCACTAATTGCAAACTTTAATAGTATCCAAGATCGTAATGATGTTGGAATGTTGTGGGAAAACTTCATTGTACTTGAGCGACTTAAGTTTCGCACCTACACAAACCTTCGTGCTAATCAGTACTTCTGGCGTACCTGGGCGGGACAAGAAGTTGATATTGTAGAAGAGCGCAGTGGAAAGCTCTATGGATTTGAGTGTAAGTGGGGTACAAAGTTGGTGAAAGCTCCACGAACCTGGCTTGAGACCTATCCGGACGAGGCTTCGTGGGAGGTTATTACTCCGGAGAATTATCTTGATTTCATTATATAAGCTTGTCAGACATGGGTTATAGCCAAATGAGCGCAAGGTTTATACAAATTAGGAGCTCGCAAGTACTTGGCCTACCAAGGGCAACTGGTGGTATTGAGGATGAAAAGATAAGTATATCGGTACCCGAAGATCCGCGAGCGGGATGGGCTGAGGCCTTTAAGCTTATGGCTAAGAGAGGGGATGATGTAATGGTTATTGATGATCTACTCCTTGATGACTTTGAAGAAGAATGGCAGTGGTGGCCACAAGAGAAAAGATGTTTTTGCCATAATCTGCTAGCCTAGAAGTACTGATCTAATTGTTAGCCATGCTTGACCCAAAGCGTATCCGTGAAAATCCAGAAGAAGTTGCTCGTCTTATTTCCCAAAAGGGCTATGACGGTACCCTTGTTGAGCGCTGGATCCCTGTTGACGCAGAACTGCAGCGTGTCCTGAGAGAAATTGAAGCTGTCCGCGCAGAGCGAAACACTGTCTCCAAGGGCCCTGAAGCGGCAGTGCAGGGACGCGCGCTTAAGGAGCGTTTGGAAGTGCTTACCGCAGAGCAGGCACGTTTACAGCCAGAATATGACGAGCTTCTGCTTGCCATGCCAAACCTGCCCCTTCCGCAGGTTCCTGTTGGCGCCACTGAGGATGAGAATGTAGAGATCCGTCGCTGGGGATCGCCACGTGAATTTGGCTTTACGCCACTCCCACACTGGGAGCTCGGTGAGCGTCTTGGCTTGATCGATACCGAACGTGCAACCAAGGTTTCTGGCACCCGCTTTGCCTACCTGAAGGGGCGCCTGGTACAGCTCCAGTTTGCCTTGGTGCAACTCTGTCTCCAGACCCTCAGCAACGAAGCAACACTGCAGCGCCTGATTGACGAGCGGGGAATTCCTACGACGGCAAAGCCATTTATCCCAGTCATTACCCCGGTGTTCGTACGCCCAGAAGTAATGCATCGTATGGCGAGGCTTGAGCCACGCGACGAGCGGTACCACACCGCAGCGGATGATCTCTATCTGGTAGGAAGCGCCGAGCACACCCTTGGCCCCATGCATATGGACGAAACGCTTGATGAAGCATCGCTTCCACTACGCTACATCGGCTACTCAACATCATTCCGTCGCGAGGCAGGATCTGCCGGCCGTGATACCAAGGGAATTCTGCGCCTTCACCAGTTTGATAAGCTCGAGATGGAGAGTTTCACCACCGCTGAAAACAGCGTGGCCGAGCAAGACCTTTTCGTGGCAATTGAAGAGCACCTCATGCAGCAACTGAACCTTCCGTACCGTGTACTCGATAAGTGTACGGCAGATATCGGTGGTCCTGATGCCCGAGCTTTTGACGTTGAAACCTGGATGCCGGGGCAGGGAGTCTACCGTGAAACCCACTCGGCAGATCTCATGACCGACTATCAGGCACGCCGTCTCCAGACCCGTGTGAAACGCACCGAAACCGGAAAGTCAGAATTCGTTCACATGAATGACGCCACGGCATTTGCGATTGGACGCACACTGATTGCCATCATGGAAAACTACCAGCAGGAAGATGGCACCATTGCTGTCCCGGAGGTGCTGGTACCACTCTGCGGCTTTACCGAGATCCGCTAAGAAAATAAATACCCCCGCAAGCCAGATTGGCGAGCGGGGGATTTCTTAGGGTAAGGTGGAAGCGACGAATAGTATCGTCCCACCTGAAACTATGATGACTAGGGATATAGCCAGCCAGCTATCCCTTCTGGCGTTTTTGATACGCCTCCAGGTTTTCTCATGTCTCGACATAACAGGCTTCCTTTCTCCGGTCGGCCACTCTCACGGTGGCTTTTTCTTCTTTGTGTTGTCATAACATGTCGAATGGTCTTTGTCGAGAGATATTTAGCCGAATTCCTCTCACAAATATCAGCTCCCACAAGGAATGAGTCTGGTTGGTGTCTAGTCCTTGCAATCAAATCCTGAGAGGCGTAGCGTATCGGGTGCAGTCTCATGTATGAGATGATTTTGACTCCATAACTCTTTCACATGGCCAGCTCTTCTCGCCGCCGGTATACCGATCCTCTTACGGGTCCACGTCTCGCCCAGGTTACTCCCCAGAAGCTTCTTACTCGCCTGGGTGAGAACTGGAAGCCAGGCCTTACGGTTGCACTGGTTTCGCTCCCGCTCTCCATTTCTCTGGCGGTTGCGTCGGGAAGTACGCCGACTGCTGGAATAATTACGGCGGTTTGGGCGGGTTTAGTTGCAGCACTTTTGGGTGGAAGCCACTTTAATATCGTAGGTCCCGCGGGAGCACTTTCAGGAATTCTGGCAGCATTTGTTCTGCAGAATGGGATGGGGCAACTGCCATTACTCGCCTTGGCAACTGCAGTGCTTGTTGCCCT
>JAGVEG010000115.1 GCA_020058355.1 Candidatus Berkelbacteria bacterium | reverse complement strand
GAAAAGGCCGGTGCCAAAGTTACGGTTATCCGTAAGAGCGATGGGCCGATCGGGAAGGTAACGGGGGCTCAGTACTCCCTTGCAGTGGTCCAGGCGGTGCAGGGAGAAATTGACCTCCGCACTCTTGTGCCGGAAGGGACCCCAACCGGCGTGCCGGCGGGTCTTCTTTCCAACACTTCCTTTCTCCTGCACTGCAGCGAGGAAGTGTGGGGGGCTCTGATCATGCCCGCGCTACAGGCCCGCTTCAGCGAGTAAATCTGGCAAGGCGTCGGCTCCGTTCTCCTTGAATGAACGGGCAATCCGGGATTGGGTGTGGCTCTTTGAGTCGCACCCTTCCTTCATGGGTTCAATGGTCACCCTCGGGTGCAGGTTGGTTCGACTCCAACAGAGCTCAATCCAATGCCGGCGGGCAGAAAACGCAGAGGAGAAAAGATGAAAATTTTTACACGTGTCTCAGGTTCTGGGTGTGATGATAAAAAATTTTACTCAGACGAAGTTGAGCCCGCCAGGGTTCAGGTGGAGTGGGAGACCTACTACACAGATGGTGGTCCCCAATCAATAGGCTTCGCTGTGCCAGCGAGGCTAGTAGTTCGGATGGTCCTCCTGGTTGGGGAGAGCTCCCGTGGGTGGGGGCCCTTACACCTCTATCCTGCCAAAAAGGACGAGACCGTCCTCGACCTGGGAGTTAGTAAATTCCCCTCGAGAAGTGGGTCCCGGAAGTCTCTTCAAGATATGTGGGAAGAGGCGGTTAGGGTTTTTTGGAGGGAACAGCTCTCCATACCCACTACGGGAGGGTGGAGTCGCACCAGAGGAAAGCGTGCGCACTCCTGGTGGAGGGCAGCGGATGAAGCCACTCGATTGGCGGCAAAAAACCGCATCCTTCAAATCGTGGAAGATGCGGCAATAGCGGGGCATGTGTATTTCACATAGCCCTGTTTCCAGAGAGCCACTCCACGGGGGAGTGGCTCTCGCCTCTGGGCTTAGCCCACTGATGAGCTTGTGAAATTCAGGCGAAAGGCACAGTAAGCTGGATCACTGCAGGAGCCACTTGCTTCTCCATAAAATGGGGTAGCAAGTGTTTCTTGTTAGACAAGCTTCCTCCTAGTTTTTTTAGGAGGATGGTATGGATAGATTAGAGACACTGTTTGAGGCGTCGGCAGCATTGCGTGAAGAAGCTACTGGCTTCATAAACACAAAGCTTCGCCGGCCTCACGAGATTGAGGTGGAGTCTGAAACACCGGAAATGGTTGCACTCACCAGTGCACTATGTCCGTTCAAGGCAGAGGATTACCGTCCCGAAATCGTGAAAATGGTTCGCAGGTACTTAAAACTGCAGAAGGAAGTTTTTGAAGCGTCGGTTAGTAACCCTCGTGAACCGGTTACGTCGCTGCTGAGAATGCAGATAACCACGGTAAGTCTCGGCTTGCCGCTTGGCTGGAATCTCACGCAGTGCGATGCCATGGCACGCGGTCTCTCACTCACCGCACGGAAACGTGCAAAGAGTGAGGGAACTACCCTTGCCGAAGCACGCCAGGCACTCGTCCGCGAGGCATGGCAGTTGTTTGGGCAGTGGTCTGAATGGGAATTCCACTACTATGGCAAGTGGCTCCAGCCAGACTGGGTACTCTATACTGATTTTCACCAGCATCGCTCCCATGTGATGTTTTGTGAGAATGGTAAGGTAAACCAGCCGGTTGCAGCAGGTACGGCACAGTCTCTCTATAGTGACGGCTTCTGTGGTTACTATGACCCAAAGCACGCACCAAGGGGGCATCGCATAGCACTTGTTTCATGGAAGGGAAACCCTCAGGATCTGCCACACCCGCTTCGTAAGCGAGGGTAGAATGATGGGGAGGCCAGCTAAATACTGGCCTCTTGGAGAAAAAAATGTACAAATAAATTTCCGCCCCCAAAGTCTTTTCTAAGCTGTGGGGATACCAGAGCATCTACATTAAGAGGTTCTGGCGTCCCTTAGAGGGTGTTGCTTTCTCTACACAAAACCTGCGTTCTTTCTGATTCGCTACCAAACGTCACGAATTTTATTCAAGACGGTAATCAGGAAGTGCGTAGTGTGTGGAGAAAGGAGTATCTTACGGGAAGTTTTTTTGAAAAGGTCGCTACTCTAGTAGCGACCTTTTTCGTATTACTAAGACTACACTTGCTGTTCAAGTATCTGTCCTGCTGGTGTCTCAGTATTACGCCAGCGTGGCTCCTTACTAAGTTCCAGGGCCTGCTTTGTTGGTTCTTCTGGGTATTTTTCCTCAAGTTCCTGAATAAGGCCAAGAAGCCTCTCAATACTCGCTAAGTCCTCTTCAAGACCCTCGACGCGTAGGAGGGTAGCAATATTCTCACGGTGATGGGCAAATCCTAGTTGTGTAAGGGCATAGCGCAGCTCGAGCCCGGTCGCCTCAAATGAGATAGTGTTTTTGTCTGGTTCTACGCGTACAGTTTGGCCGAGTGCGAGGCGAAGTTTAGTGATGATGGGCTGGTAAAAGTAATTATTCCCACTAGTCATTCGCTCAAGCTTCTCAACAATGAGTAGCGCCTGTGCTTGTGCTTTCTGATTTCCCGTGGCAGCTATCCCTACGAGCTCAATGACGGAGGTGACCCAATGGTGAAGTGATGCGTGGATGAGTGTCTGTGCCCTCCATTTTTCTTGCAGAGTAAGTATCGATGTATCGTTTGTTGCTGCATTCTTTTGACGAAGCATACCCTCCAGTCGAAGTGCTATCTGTGCTCGTAGTTTTACAATCACAGATGGCGCGAAGCTGCTCAGTAGTTGAGGAGTTTCATTGGTGAGTATGATCATGTCACCAATAAGGTCGGGATGCCCTGTTTCGTGGGGTGCTATAAGTTCACCATTATGGACGAGAAGCGAGTTTGGTGAGAAATGGCTGATTGCGTGGAGTACATCAGCAGGACGACGCTCCATACGCTGCTTAGGAAGTCTGCCCTTTAGGTACTCACTAAGAATATCTGCACAAGGGAGATTAAAAAGATGGGCGATCCGTGCAGCGAAGTATTCATCCTCGTAGTATGTTCCTTCAGCTGATCGCTGGGACTCTTTCTTTGCAGAGTTATGTAACTGCTCAACGTTTCGCCGAAAAGCTTGTTCAAACAGTATACTCGCCCGGTCAATTCCTATTGTTTTTATGAGGTGATGAAGAAACGTCTGAATAGGTAGACCATTTCGCTCATTTTCGTCAGGGCGCTGGATAAAGAGGTGATCGAGGGTGGTTACAAGTTCTTCTTGTGCTGATTCCTCATTCAGAAATTCTCTGAGTCCTGGATCATTCCCGAAGCGTACGAATAAATGCAAGAACCACGAACGTGCATCACTGAAGCCGGTGCGAATATTATCTTCGGGTGAAAAAGTCTCGAAAGTTTCCTGCTCTTGATCAGGGTGAATGAGTTGTTCCAACTGAAAGAGAAGTGGAGCCGCAAATGTGGTGGCGGGTATTTCGCTATAAGTATGTACCAGATATTCCGGATAGTCATTTCCTGCGTAGCCACTCATCTCTTCGTCCGTAGTTATTGCAGGTAGTCGACTATTTGACATGACTAACCTACGAAGTTGTTGGTGTAAGAGTTGTGCTGCCCGTAATTTTTTCTCGTGGGGATTCTCATCATTGGTGAGGGCTTCACGCAGTGCGGGAATATTGTGGAAAGTCGCGTTGTTGTAAAAGCGACCAGTTAGTTCTCGGAGTGCAATAACAGCATCAGGTATGGGGTCCCCAATAGTGTACGTTCCAAGTCGTGCGTATCCATGTGCCTGTAGTTGCTTACGCTGATCGTCGTTCAGTAACTTATGAACACTTGCGAGTGAGTTCTCGGCATGGGGGAGCGACTGCTCCGTGCGGGCTTCTTTGTGCCCTACCTTGTTTAGCGATTCACTCATATGCTTAGTATGAAGAATAATCTGCTAGGATCAACGTATGCATGAGCTTCTTCTCAAACTTGGCCTGAGCGATAAGGAGGCGGCGGTCTACCTGGCTATTCTTGAGTTGGGCGAGGACACGGCGCTTCATATCTCTGAAAAGGCTGATATCAACCGTGCCACCACCTATGTTGCCATTGAGCACCTAATCGGCTTGGGTCTCGTAAGTAGTATCGAGCGTGGTAAAAAGACTTTTTTCGTGGCGGAAGATCCCGCCGAGCTTGGTAATTTGGTGAGTCGTCAGCAAAAAGAGCTGGAAGAGCGTCAGCAGCAGCTAGGACGCGAGATGAACCGTTTCCAGGCAATTTATAATCGTGACAATAAAAAGCCCATCGTGCGCCTCTACGAAGGCCCTGAAGGCCTTGAAGCACTTGACCGTGCTGGACGTGAG
>JAGVEG010000111.1 GCA_020058355.1 Candidatus Berkelbacteria bacterium | reverse complement strand
GTTGCCAGCGATATCACGCTTCCCTATCTGAATCTTACCGTTGCTGCACTCAGCGGAAGTGCTGCACTGATTGTGGCGCGCGCTATACGTATACTTACCTAGTATGGAACCAGAAGAGTTCTTTCCCAACCGCAACACCGACCACACTCCTTACGGCTGGTTCTTTATCCTAACCGTCGCATGGATCCTGTTTATTGTGATCGGAAGTGTGCAGCTCATTCGCCTCGGTGACCGACTACAAACCACCTTCCGGCGCTACCCCGCTCCTGGCCTCGTAGACATCCAAAAAAAGATTACTAAATTGCCCGATACGCCAATTTCAATCCCCACTATTCCTTCTGCCCAAGAACTTGTACAGCAAGAGATCAACAAACAGATCGAAACCGAAAAAGCCAAATTCTTTCCCAGTCCCTCACCTACGCCAAGCGGCTCTCCTTCAGCAACTGAACTAACTGACGTGCAAAAGCGCTTGCAGGATCTGAAGGAACTTAGGGTCATTGTTGAGTAGTGATCGAGTATTTGGAAGGTCTGACTAGGATTTTTAGTGCCCCGTTCTTTAACTCATCCTTAATTTTCCTGGCCGACACATGCCCTAAAAATCCTAAGTACGAGCTAAGCACCGACTCAACCTTTTCAGGATCCTTCACCTTCTGCATATTCTTCAACATTCGCTTGGCGGTTTTGCGCCGAGGTACGGCGTAGTGAGGAAGTGCCACATACCCAACAAAGTCGATACCCCAGGAAAGTTTAAGCAGGCTGATTTTATTTGGGTGCAGTTCTAGTTTGAGGCTGTCCTTCAAGAAGCGGTTCATCTCTATAAAGTAGCCCAGTAGCTCCGACTCTGTTGTAGCAAGGATAAGAAAGTCATCGGCGTAGCGCAGGTAGTGTCTTGCCTTCAGGTGATGCTTCACAAACTTGTCCAACGGATCCATGTAGACGTTGGCGAAGAGTTGCGAGGTAAGGTTGCCAATTGGTATTCCCTTACCAGGAACAACCTCAAAAGTTCTAATAATCTGCTCAAGCAGGCTTATAAGCCGCTCGTCTTCTACTTTTACGCGCAGGAGTTTAAGTAGGATCTCATGGTCAACACTGTCAAAGAAGCGGCGAATATCGCACTTTATGGCAAAGCAGGGACCAGTGTAATTCTTACTCACCGTGCGAATGTTGGCCTGCAGTCTAGCAAAAGCTTTGTGGGTACCTTTGCCAACTCGGCAGGAATAGGAGTCGAAGATAATCCAGCGTCAAAATAAGGATAGAGAATGCGGTAGAGTGCATGCTGCACCAACCGATCCCTCACACTTGCCTTACTAATCAGTCTTGGCTTTGGGTCGTTAATGCGGAACTGGTGGTACTTTTCTGGCTCGTAGGAGCCGGTCACTAGTTCCTCATGCAGCTGAAAGATGCTATCTTCAAGGCTGTATTCAAACGCTTGCACATCTGGTTTCGAACGCTTGCCTTTTCGAAATTCGTACCAGGCGGCAAACAAGTTTTCGAGCGACACTACGTCGCCATACCTTACCTGTGGATAACTACTATGACATCTACCCCCCCGCGCGCGAATTTGACATTCAAATCCCCATCGTGGGGAAAACCTTCGAATTCTATCGACAACTGCACGTGTGGGTTCATCTATTTCCTAAGGTTGAACGATTTTCATTAGGTGAGCGCCTGCAGTCAATAACACTGGAACTTCTAGAAGGGTTACTCTACGCAAACCAGTTGCCCAATAATCTTAAGAGAACCACTCTCATACCTTTGAGCGCAAAGCTAGACCTCTTAAAGTTATTGGTTCGCTTGGCTTTTGAGACCAAATGTATTGACCCTAAAAAGTACCTCACCCTCCAGATCTTCCTACAAGAAATAGGCAAGATGCTTGGAGGGTGGATACGAAGTCTCAGCTAGGGGAGTCCCGGGAAGGCCACGGCAGAGCCGTAGTTCGAATTGGCGTTGTCAGCGTCGTTGGCGTTCAGCTTGAGCTTGTCGTCGTTGAAGTTGACATAGGGGCAGTTCGCCCACGCACCATCGGCCTGCCACACTGTACTCAATCCTATCTATTACACTGGGCGTTCATGGTGAGAACATCCCTGTATTTCATCTGGGTCTTACCCTTCTTGGATTGAGCACGGAGTACCCTTGCTACCTGGACGCTCATAGGATCCGTAGATACCTACAACTCTACCGTTGGCAGAAGTGTGATTTCGGTGACAGCAATCCGTGAACAGCCGTACACTAACTTACTTTCCTACTTACTGTAGCCAGAAGTAGCTGTGCAGGCTACTTTTTTAGCAAAGAAAATCGCGGTGTTCGTAAACGAACACCGCGATTGCCAAATATTGACAGCCAAAAAGGCCGAAGAGACGAAAACCGAAGCCCTACTGCACTCCCGGGAAGGCCACAGCAGAGCCGCAGCGCGAATGGGCGTAGCCAGCGCCGACGGCGCACAACTTGAGCCAGTCGCCGCGGAAGTCGACATAGGGGCAGTCCGCCCACGCACCATCGGCCTGCCAGCTATACTCGTCCGCACTGCAATCGATCCAGCGGACGCCGTACTTAGCCAGGCGCTCGGGCCAGGCCAGCATCATGCAGAGGATCTGCACGAAGCCGAGTGGAAGCATGCCTTTCTGCAGGGAGTCGAACCGCGCGTTGCGCGGGCCGAACCCAGCATAGAGGTTTCCGGAGTTGACCGGAATGACGTGGCAGTGAACCACACCTTCCTCCGCCGGAACCTTTACCTCCAATGCTTCCAGCCGAGCCCGCACATCGGCGTTGAGCCGGATGTAATCAGAGCTCAGCTCACCAGCACGGTAGTTGTGTGCGGCACCCTTGCGGGCAGCGCTCACTTTTCCCCACACAAGCTCGCCAAGCGGACCGTAGCCGTTGCCCGTGGGTTCCGTAACCTCGAAGGCCGTGCCGAGATCCCGCAGAAAGGGAATCACCAGCATGCCATCAGCCCTGGGGTCGATAGGGTAACTCACCTGCTTCAGAGTGAAGCCAGTGAGATCCAAACCGATTTCCAGGGAAGCCAGCTGGGCTCCGACAGTGGGAAGGCTCGTTGCAGTGTAGTCCCAGTCGCGGTTCGGCGCCGTCTTCTCCCCAGCGAAGGGGTTTACGACGGTGAAGAACTCTTGAATGAGCGCCCGGAGGCGATCACCGAACTCGGCCGTTCGACCACCAGCATGAAAAGCTTGGTAGCCCTCACAGGTGATGGGGGTACCGGCCAGAATGGCTTTCACCCGAGCTGCGAAGTCACGAAACTGACCGAGGGTCATCGTGTTTTTCATCGTAACCTTTCAAACAACCATGCGACGGGCCAGTGTTCTGGCAACCACGCAGGGAAGGATCTCCATAGATCGCGCTAACTTTGGCATAGTTTGCCGGTTTTGTCCATCTTCCCGGGCACATTCTCACTTCAGCAGAGAAAAGGTTTTCGCAAAATTACCCGGGATTTAAAGTGACTCTGGGAGCGGTACTTACTGGAAACATGACACCGTTAGCCAATCACCTCAGAGTCACTGTCCTAACCCATTCTAATCTGTTACAGTGGCAGCATGACAGCCCCCATTCGCAATTTTTGTATCATTGCCCACATCGACCACGGAAAGTCCACACTGGCTGACCGCATGATTGAAGTAACCCACACCGTTACTTCACGCGAGATGAAAGAGCAGCTCCTGGACACCATGGACCTCGAGCGTGAACGTGGTATTACCATTAAGCTCCAGCCGGTCCGCATGGACTGGAAGGGCCACACCCTCAACCTGATCGATACCCCAGGCCACGTAGACTTTGGCTATGAGGTTTCTCGTTCCCTCGCCGCTGTTGAAGGTGCGCTCTTGCTGGTTGATGCCTCCCAGGGCGTGCAGGCACAGACCCTTTCAACCCTGTATCAGGCGCTCGAGCAAGGCCTCACCATTATCCCGGTCATCAACAAGATCGACCTACCCCACGCTGAGCCCGAGCGCCGCGCTGCAGAGCTAATCAAGCTGCTTGGCTGCAGCCCTGATGAAATCCTCTTTGCCAGTGGTAAGTCTGGTATCGGCGTCCCTGAAATTCTCGATGCCGTGATTGAGCGTATCGAGCCACCCAAGGGCGATCCTGCAAAGCCCCTCCGCGCCCTCGTTTTTGACTGTATCTACGACCCCTTCCGCGGCGTGGTTGCCTACGTCCGTATTGTTGACGGCTCCCTTGCCGCTCCGAGCAAGATCCTCCTGGTACAAGGCAAAAAGGAAACTGAGGCCCAAGAAATTGGTACTTTTGCTCCTCGCCGCATTCACCGTGAGCGCCTGGAAGCTGGTGAAATTGGCTACATTATTACCGGCCTCAAGGAGGTTGGCGATATTGGTATTGGTGACACCATCACCACCGAAACCAAGACCCCACCCGAGGTACTCCCCGGCTATCGCACCGTTATCCCCATGGTCTTTGCTTCGCTCTACCCGCTTGAAGCCGATGAATATCCGGCTCTCCGCGATTCTATCGCCAAGCTCAAGCTAAACGACGCTGCCCTGCAATTTGTCCCCGAGCACTCCCCTGCGCTTGGCTTCGGCTTCCGCTGTGGCTTCCTCGGCATGCTCCATTTGGAGATTGTCAGCGAGCGCCTGCTGCGTGAATACAACCTCGATGTCATCGCTACGATTCCTTCCGTAGCCTACGAACTGACTACTTCCGATGGCGTGACGCGCATTATCGAGAGCCCCGCTGATCTTCCTGACCCAACCCGCATCACCTCACTGGCTGAGCCATGGGTTAAGCTTGAGGTAGTCACCCCTGGTAGCGGCATTGGCGCAATCATGGAATTGGCCAATCTTCGCCGTGGCATTTACAAGAACACCCAGTTCCTCGAAGACGACCGCTCTATTCTGATCTACGAAATCCCCCTCGCCGAAATCGTCACCAGCTTCTACGACGACCTCAAGAGTATCAGCAGCGGCTACGCCTCTATGAGCTACGAGATCACCGGCTTCCGTGCCGCCGATCTGGTAAAAATGGATATCCTCGTAGCAAGCAACCCCGTGGAAGCACTTTCCACTATCGTTCCCCGCAACACCGCCGAATCTGCCGGCCGCAAGATCTGCACCCGCCTCAAGGACCTCATCCCCAAACATCAGTTTGAAGTTGCCCTCCAAGCCACCATCAACGGTAAGATTGTTGCCCGCGAAAGCATCTCCGCCATGCGCAAAGACGTTACCGCCAAACTCTACGGCGGTGACGTGACCCGTAAGAACAAACTGCTCGAGAAGCAGAAGAAGGGTAAGGCCCGCTTGAAGCAGTTCGGGAATGTGAGTATCCCAAGTTCGGTGTTTGTGGAGTTGTTAAGGAAGGAATAAACCGAACTTAAAAAAATATCGTGACCAACCCAAAGGTCACGATATTTTTCTTCCTTCGACCGCCGACTAGCTCACCGGAAACTCCAGCGTAAAGACGGAGCCCTTCCCCGCCTCACTCGTGAGGTGAACGCTGCCGCCGTATTGTTCCACAATCCGCTTTACAAGGACCAAGCCAAGGCCAGTGCCGTCGTGGGCCACTTTGCGGGCTTCTTCGGTGCGGAAGAATTCGGTGAAAAGCTTTTGCTGATCCAGATCACTAATACCAATCCCCTGGTCGGTCACGCTGTAGCGGACGGAGTGAGTCTCGTGAACCAACTCGATTCCTACCGTGGTACCCGAGGCGGAGTACTTAATGGCGTTATCTACCAGGTTAAGGAGCGCTTGTTTGAGGTAGCCGGCGTCTCCCAGCACCGTTGGGACGGTTTCAATATTGGTTCGCACCAGGCGCACGCCTTTGCGCTCGGCCACAGGGGCATACTGCACCAAGATCTCCTCGAGGAGTGGGTTCAGCTCAACCTGGACCAGGGTGCGCTCAGCATCAACCCGGAACATGTGGAGCATGTCGGCGATCAGGTGGCTCATAGCATCAAGCTGGACGACCGCCTTTTCTAGATAACTGGCATCATCCGGCGGGAGCTGCTTGTTCTCAAGCACGGACTGGATACACCACTGCGCAATCGCCACGGGCGACTTTAACTGGTGGCTGGCTGCCATGAAGAATGCTGAGCGATCAGGGATAACCTCGGGAGAACTCATAGTGGTATGATACCGCGCCACATGCAGAAGCGCCACTCTTTTATTGACACATCCCCAACAAAGCGTTAAACAACGAATACCATGAATACTTTCTGGCACTACCAACTACCCCAACTCCACACCACCTCATTTAAGGCGGTGGGACGTTATTGTGTGGCAGTTGCCGTAGTTGGCCAGATTTGTTTGACGTAAGTGTCGTACGTTGAGATCTCACGGGTGAGATGCTCACCCCAGACTCCTTTCAGTAAGAGACGAATCTAGCCAGTGCCGGCTAGATATTTTTATATCGGTCGCCCCTGGAAACACCAAAAAGTGGAGAATCTGAAAACATGAACCTTTCCCCGCGCATCCGCGCCCTGATCGTCAGCCTTATCCAAGGCACCGCAACTGGCATTACCTTTGCCACCTACGCCCCGTTTCTCCGGGAGAACGGACTTAGTCATACGCAGGCAAACCTGTGTAATGCATGCTACTTCATCACGAACGCCGTGCTTGAGATCCCTACGGGGATCTTGGCGGACCATTTCGGAAGACGTCGCTGCCTACTGATCTCATATGTCCTCGGTACTATTGGTGCCCTGGTCTATGGGAGCTCCCACACAGTGTTGGGATTTATTGCTAGCGAGATCATTCTCGCTGGATCAGCCTCACTTGCAGGCAGCACCCTTGAGTCCTGGCTCACTGAGTCACAGGCCCATCATGGGATACCTGAAGTACAAGCAGACCGTGCCCAAGGTCACCTTCAGGTAGTGCGTCAGCTCAGCCTGGTGCTGGTACCGTTTCTCGGGACCCTCGCTTGGTCGCACGACAAGGCGTATCCCTGGTTTATCATGGCTGGTCTCCAGGCGCTTGCCTTTGTGCTTGCTCTGGTTCTCCTTGATAATTCGGGTGATAGCAAGCCTAAGCACCGGCTCACGCTGCACCAGCTACAAGAGAGTTGTCTGGTTGCCACCAAGCTTCCGCAGGTGCAGCTTATTCTCCTGATTGGCGGAGGTATTACCTTCGGCATCAGTGGAGCAAATATGCAGTGGCAGGAGCACTTTACCCAGCTTACGGGGACAAAAGACAGTATCGCATGGATTGGGGGCTTTCTGATTGGCGGCGGCCACGTTATTGGATCACTCTTGAGCAACCTGCTCTTTGAAAAAATACCAACCCGCTGGCTCCTCATACTCCTTCCCTTGCTTTCAGGAGTGTTCCTCCTGATAGCATCACTTCCTGCAATTGTGCCCGCCCTCACAGGATTCTTGTTCTACGAAATCCTCATCGGAAGCCGTAAAGCGATCTTTACAAGGGCCACTAACGAGTGTGCTGAAGCGGGTAACCGCACCACGGTGCAGTCACTCAAGAACATGCCGAGTCATCTGGCAGGTGCCCTGGGACTGCTTATCAATGGATTGATCACCGATCGGTCATCAATCCTTCACGGATGGATCTTCGCAAGTGTGTGCTTTATGCTCGTTGCCTGCGCAGGGTTTATCATTTCTCGGCCCCGCAAGGGCTAAATCAAAACCCCCACCAGACCGGTGGGGGTGATCTTTTTTAAGAAGATTCTTACTTTTCGTCAGTGTCCAGAAGCTTTGCAGCAAAGGAACCGATGACACCACCAAGCAGTGGGCCAACGACGTACAGAAGCCATGCCATATCAGTGAAGGCAGTCTTACCGAAGGCAATTGAGATTGCAGGGTTAAGAACGCCCGCGCTGTGTAGTGAAGCAAGGGTAATAGCAAGCATCAGCGCAGCACCGATAGCCAAACCACCAGCAGCTGCATGTACACGACCCATTGCTACCTTAGTAACCACAAAGGTAAGGATGAAGGCACCAAGCAACTCACCAAAGAACTGGTTACCGTTCATGGTCTCAGGACGTACGAGTTCGATAACGTCCTTCACATCAAGAAGGTAAGCACCAAGGCGAAGACCAAGTACCGCACCAATCAACTGAGCAACCACATAGGCAAGTGCCTGAATGCTTTCAAGCTTTTTTACTGCCCATAGACCAAGGGTAACTGCAGGGTTAAACTGCGCACCACTTACTGAACCAAGTACGTAGACAAGGAGTCCAACGATGCCACCGATAATAGCTGGGGCATAGAGATACCCGTTTGCCGCAACAATATTCCGGCCTCCCCACGCAATGGAGGCAACGGTAAGGCCCAAAAGGAAAGTACCGAGCAACTCGGCGATTACAGGCTTAACCTGCATGTTCATCATCATTGATTCCTGCTTCTTCATAGGAATTCTAGTGTTAGTGATACCTGCTCCGATCCTACCCCAAGGAAGGAGAAAGCGCCACAGGCAAGCAGTACGAAAAGCCATCCCGTCACCCGAAGCCATGGCTGCTGCAAGATACGTGAAAGCACCAAGAGAAAGAGTCCAGCGAACGCCCACACCAGTAGCATGAGCCCGGTAAAGCTAAGCAGACCTGTCGCAAGCAGGAGCACCTGTCCCACAATTAAGAGAAGGCGGACAAGCTGGCTACTCATTGCATATTCAGACTTCGAGAGCTCTGTAGTGCCGTACAAGAAAGCAGTAACCAAGAATCCAAAACCAGTAAATGCAGTCAGCTGAACAAAGTAAGAACTGATCTCGTACCCATGATTAAGATCAAGGATGGTAGCCGCGGCAGAAAATGCATACAGAATATGTGAAAGCGCCGCAAATCCCATCGCCGCTATCCGGAAACTTGCACTCTGCCACACCGCACCAATCAAGCCACTCAAAACCATTAGCGTAGTAATGATTACTGCCACCGTCGGTACACTGCCCACCCCGCCAAATAAGAGTAAACCACTGCCCAGGGCTGCGAAAACGAAGTACTTGGCGTAGGAAGTCCGTGCATGCACGCGGTAGGCAATGAGCGTCAAGATACTAAAGACAAGCAGTGGGAGCAGTCCTATAAACCACTCTGCCGTACTCAGACTAATGCTGGCACAAACGATTGTTGCAATAATCGCCGGGGCCGCTACCAGGTGAGCCATTCCCGCTCGCTGATGCAAGTTTCGTCGCACAAACGCAAACGGTAACAAAACAGCAGCAATAAAAGCAAGATACCCCGCAATAAGTATGAAGTATGTCCCCGGCTCTGCTCGGATGAGCCAATGAGCAATAACCAAGTTACTGCACCATTGCAGCACCACAAGCTCTCGCCAGCGCTCACGCGAAGCAACGAAGAGAATGACCCCTGCCAAAACCACCATCCACAGCAGAGCTCCTACCACCTGCACTGACGGATAGCTAAAGAGTACGATAAGCCATGCGAGGCAGGTGCTCATAATAAGCAGTGGTCGCTGTGACCAGTAAGCACTGAGTGTGATTCCCGTAAGTACGATGAGCTGCATGATCAGTAGCGGGTAGAAAACCCCCGCACTCCGTACAAGAAGCACCAACAACAGGGCAAGAATAAGTACCGCTACCACCGCCGTTGGTACATGTCGTGGGATAATGCGAAAACGTCGATCAAGTATCGTAATGCCTGGCAGTGCTGCTTGCACATGCGCACTGCGACGTAGTTGCGTGGCATGCTCAGTCTCTGGCCAGGTAATCCCCGAGGTGAGCATAACCGCTACCAACCCCGAAGCAAGCAAACTTACCGTCATCACCGAGTACCAAAACGCCGTAAACGGAAGTGCTGCGCATGCAATCCCCAGCGATAACACGGCCCACGCGATGGTTGCCGGGTGCTGTATCAAGGAGAAGCGTTTGTGCATACATCAAGTGTACCACTTCACGAAACACTGACGCCATACAAAAAACCTCGCCGAAGCGAGGCATTTTGGTGGTGGGTCCACTGGGGGTCGAACCCAGAACCAATG
>JAGVEG010000091.1 GCA_020058355.1 Candidatus Berkelbacteria bacterium | reverse complement strand
GTGTTGTTTCATGCCCAACTAATGGCACAAAACAATACTTCCTTCGCCCTGTCAGATCAAATCACACTAAAAACCTCCACGTTTCTGCCGCTTACCCTGATTTTCGTATAAATTTGGCAATAAATCTGTTGCCATCCTACACACCACAATCAGGCATATTCTTAAGCTTAATAAGTCGTCACTAACTATTGGTTACCACACCTCAATTACATTATAAATGTGTCCATACCTGCCTTTGATGGTAGTGCAAGCAGGGTCGGATACCCGTATTAAGTAGGCGTGTGTATGGCCTACAACTAACCAGAAGACATATGTCAAAAACGATAATATTTTTCCTGGGTATTGAAGATTGGCAGTTGACGCACCAGGCTAAGTACTATAGCGCACTACGCATATCTCGTTCGTATCGTGGGCACGTACTACTTCTTATGCTCTGCCAACTTCTCCTCTGTCTCATGACAATGGCCCTCAAGCCTGAGCCAGAGATACTACTTGATATCGCAGATCCACTCGTCTACCTGGTGCCACTCATCCTACTATTTCTTCCACTGGCTATTACTGCCTACTTTCGCCAACGATGGGCACTACTTATCTCTACTACCTTATGGACACTCTACTACCTGGTAGTTATTGCACCAGTATGGAGCACTGCAAGCTTGATGTGGAACCTTTTCTGTTTTTGTATCTTCTATCGCTCAATTCTTGTTGAGAATATACGTAAGAAAAATAAGTTATCCCAGCTAGCATTAGACAGTTCATTGTAATTTCATATTCTTAAACTATATTTTAGATAGGTATACATTATTCTAACTTTCCGCATGCATACTCCTTCGCTCACACCGACCATGCACCATGTATCAAGCCAAGAAGAAGGTCCGATTGTAACAGGTAATGCAGCAACCATTGAACTGATTAGTAATCATATTGAGAAGTACATCGGCCCTATTGCTACAGTATTTCATCAAAAAGTTTCACACTACGTTCATGTTGATGTGTATGTAGTGGCACCCACCGAAAAACGGAACTATTACACCCTGGTAACCTCAGGAATGAGTGATATACCAATGACCGTACCTGACGGGGTCAAGGCCTCCGCTTATGCAGAGCTTATTCTGTGCCTCCCTCCTGATTGGCCCTTTATCACGACAGAATGTGCAGAATGTACTGAGAATGGTACAACGCCGCACACCATTTTGGCACTACAATCGGATGCAGATTATTGGCCCGTTGGGCTCTTGATGGATTTAGCCTGTGCACCCCACGAGTATAAGACATTTTTTATGACGGGTCATACTTTTGCTTATGGTGTTAATGAAAAACTTACTCCTGAAGCACAGTTTACCGGTGCACTCTTTGTTCCACCACGTACCCTGACAGAGAAGTTTGTTACGCTGGTGGTAAGTCGCTCAAAGAAAATTACCTTTTTGGCAGTAATGCCACTTTATGAAGAGGAGCTTGAATGCAAGCGCGCAGAAGGGCTCAGCGCACTCTTTCCAGGTATGGAAGCACAAAATGCTTCAGAGATTCTTAACACGGAGAGACCAAACTTTCTTACCGATCAATTAGATTCTGAGCACTGGCTGTTTGAGGATATTCGTACACATGGGGTTAGCGAAGGTGAGACCATCCGTCCTGAGCACTGTATTTTGGCAAGAAATGTAAAGACTCTTCACTTAGTGGCCAACGATCTTGCATCATTAACCACTGATAGTCCACGTATTCAGAAAAGTGGCACGTTTTTTCGACCATATTATGTACTCGAGATTGATATTCCCTGTGTTTTTGAAGAAAAAGCCCTACGCGATCTTTCAAAAAAAGTGCGTGAACTAGCAGAAAAGCATGGCGCCAATCATGATGGATGGGGGCTGGATTTACGGAAATATCGCGGAGACAAAGATAGAGAGGTAGTACCCATGGATAGTAACCCACTCAAATAGTTCTTTGCTGATAATTGGCAAACAAATAACAAATGGCGAATTACCGAAAGGATAGATGGCTTCTACCGCTCAATTAGCCCCCTGTTCGTGAGCGTGTGTACTGTCGTGTTCCCTCAAGGGATAGAGCCGGAAGTTTCTATGTAGAGGAGAGTCTGATGATGAATCTCCGAGTGCACATTAGACAAGGCGTGGACCCCCTAACCACTTATCCCTTACCCCCATGCACCAAATCTCGCACCGAGGTCTCGGTGCTTGTTTTGTATCCCAAACTTTCTACTTCTTTCTCGCGGCGCTTTTGGCCTTTCACCGCGCGGATTTCACCCGCTAAACCAACCTCGCCAAAGACGCACAGTTGCTCGGGGACTGTTTTCTCACGAAGTGATGAGGCAACTGCCAAGCACACTGCTGCATCAAGACCAGGATCTTTGACTGCAACCCCGCCGGCTACGTTGATATAAACATCATGGGCCGAGCAATCAATACCGGCACGCTTTTGCAGAACAGCAAGAAGTAGATGGAGTCTATTTAAATCAAATCCAGAGACCGTGCGACGTGGTGTTCCGTAGGAAGATGGTACCGTCAGTGCCTGCACCTCAACAAGGAGTGGCCGAGTGCCCTCAAGAATTGCTGAGAGTACTGAACCAGGAGCAATTACGCGCTCTCGCAAGAGGAACCTACTCGGATTGCCCACCTCAACCAAGCCACGCTCTTCCATGGCAAATATTCCCACTTCGGTAACATCGCCAAACCTGTTTTTTGCTCCACGCAAGAAACGAAGAGTATGCTGCGCCTCCCCCTCAAGGTAGAGAACAACATCAACCAAGTGCTCAAGAGTACGTGGGCCTGCAACTACCCCCTCCTTGGTGAGATGACCAACAAGTACCAAGGGTACATTGGTACTTTTTGCTGTAATCTGTAGGCGCAGCGCACACTCTCGCACCTGCACCAGACTTCCTGGAGTAGAAGGGTATTGCGGGTCATAGAGGGTTTGTACTGAATCAATCACCACCATTCCCCACTGCTTTTCGGCAATTGCCATGGCGATGATCGTCACATCAGTTGCTGGGAGGATCTCAAGCTGCGCCTGCTGGATACCAAGCCGGCTTGCGCGCATACGGATTTGCTCAGGGGATTCCTCACCACTCACATAGAGCACTGATTGGCGGCTGGCAACCTTATCTGCCAGCTGCAGAAGGAGCGTTGATTTACCAATACCCGGCTCACCACCCAAGAGGATAACTCCGCCAGAAACCATGCCTCCACCAAGTACCCGGTCAACCTCTGCCATACCCGTTGGCACACGATGATTATCCTGAAGCGTAACTTGAGTAAGGGAAACTGATTTTGTAGTAGCTACCCCTGCATAACCCCGGCGCTCTGCAGCGATAGGTGTAATAGTGACTTCCTTGAGCGTGTTCCACTCGCCACAATTAGAGCAGCGCCCCGCCCACTGGAGGAACTCTTCGCCGCAATTACTGCAGACGTATGCGGTTTTGGTGTCTCGTTTCGCCATAGCAGCAGCCTATCGAAGAGTATTCATTCCGTCACGCCTTAAGCAGTAGTTCATCAAGCTGAACCTCTGCCCGACGGGTTCCACCGAAATCATTTACTGAAATTCTGAAGATTATGTCGACAAACTGACCCACAAGTGCCGCAGGGGTAAGGTGCTCAGGTGCACTGAAATACACCCCACGCACCACTGCCGCACCCTCTCGGAGAACTACCTGCAAGTGCGCTCCGGTAGACCCAATGCGCTTCGCGCTTTCGATAAGTACCTGCGCCGAGAAGCGTACCTCGGGAAATCCTATACCAAATGGCGCAAGGGTACGGAGCGCATCGGCAAGTGGCATGGTTACCTCTCCAAGCTGCAGCTCAAGATCAATCCGCGGCCGCGTCCAGATTCGAAACTGCTCAAGCGTATATCCCTGCTCAGCAGACCATACACGAAGTGGTTCACCGAGTTGCTCAGGGGTCACACCATCAGCCAACGTAAGTCCGCCAGCTCCTTGGTGACCACCAAAGCGCAACAGTAGTGAGGATACAGATTCCATGAGGGCCACCGCGTCTACACCTGTAGGCGTGCGCACCGAACCCTTCCACTGCCCTGCTTCTTCTGCACACACAAAGGCTGGCCGATGGAAACGTTCTACCAAGCGCCCGGCTACAAGTCCGATAATCCCGCTCTCCCAGTGACGGGCCGCCACTACTAGCACCAGTGCATCACCTTGCTCCAAGGCCTGCTCTTCGGCCTCTTTCTGAGCCTGCTGCAGCTGCGCTTGGCGCTTTTGGTTTGCCTGCTCAAGGTGGTCAGCGAGGTTACTCGCCTCGGTAAGATCATCGGTCATCAAAAGCTGAAGTCCCACATGCTTACCGTCACGTTCTTCATCTTGTACGCGCGCGGCAGCATTTAACCGTGGTGCGAGCCTGAATCCAATACTTGTTTCATTTACTTCAGGTAACTCAACCCCTGCTGTGAGTGCGAGCGCGCGAAGTCCCAGGGTCCGAGTTTTTGCCAACACCTGGAGACCATACTGCGCCAGTACCCTGTTCTCACCAAGGAGCGGAACCATGTCAGCAACCGTTGAAAATCCAACCAAATCCAGATTCCACTTGAGTTGCTCAGATTTGAGGCCTTCTGGTAACACTCCACGTGATTCCTGCAACCGCCAGAGAGCGTAGGCCACCTTCCAGGCAAGCGCACAGGCACAAAACTCACGCTCAGGTTGGTCTCCCTGGTGAACCTTTGGGTTTACGAGGATATCAGCAGGAGCTAGCTCTCCGTGGAGTTCATGGTGATCAATTACAATGACGTCCAGATTTTGCGCTTTGAGACTGGCTATTTCATGAACGGATACCGTGCCATTATCGATGCACACCACGAGTTTTGGCGCAGACGCCACAATGCGCTCAATACTTGCCGGTGTCAGACCATACCCATCACGTCGGTAGGGAATCAATGCTGTCACCGTCGCACCTAGTGGCTGCAGGGCCTTCCAGAGCACCGCTACACCAGGGATACCATCAGCATCATAATCACCAAAAAGCGTGATGCGTTCACCGCTAGCAATGGCTGCAGCTAACCGCTCAGCTGATTCGATAACACCCGGAATTGCTTCCGGCTCGGCAACATCACGAGTAAAATCGGGATGCAAAAACTGCTCGTCTGCAGCGATACCGCGGCTCTCTAAAATCTGTTCAAGAATCTGTTGTGGTTCGCGCATTATTAGCCTGCTTTCACATATGCCCAACGAGGCACGGTTAGGTTGATAGTCATCCCGCTGATGATACTAGTGTCCTGAAGTAAAAGCTTCAGATTGCGCACGTCAGCAGAAGGATTTGCGTAAGGGTTTACCTGCACCGTATGTCCTGAGCTTAGTTTAATCTGTAACTCACCACCACTTCCTAAAATCTCCCAGCGCTCAACCGTAATTGTTGATAATTCCTTAGTCAAATCGCGCTCCCAGCGAGTGATATACTGCGAAACCGATCCTGAG
>JAGVEG010000087.1 GCA_020058355.1 Candidatus Berkelbacteria bacterium | reverse complement strand
CTGAGCGACGATATCCGGCACGCAGCTCCTTCATATCGAAACGCTTAGACTCACCCGGGCTATTTACTGAGTACAAGAACCAGCGCGCAGCATCAGCACCCACCTCTTTGTAGAGCTCGAGTGGCTTAATGACATTACCGATGGACTTACTCATCTTCTTCCCCTTCTCATCCACAAGGTGACCAAAACAGATCACGCGCTTGTAGGGAGCCTTGCCGGTAAGCAGTACACCAAGTACGAGCATGCTGTAGAACCAGCCACGAGTTTGATCGACACCCTCGGCGATAAAATCAGCGGGGTACTCGCCACGAGCATACCGCCCTGAGGCAAATGGCATGGCGCCGGAATCGAACCAGACATCAAGAACATAGGGCTCACGCATATAGCGCTGGCCATCCTTCACCAAAACAATATCATCAACAAAGGGACGGTGTGGATCAAATTCAGCAGGAACCAATGATGGGTCCTCCGCTAGCTCACGGAGCTGCTCAAATGAGCCGATTACCAGATGCTCCCCCGCCTCGTTGGTCCAGATTGGGAGCGGTGTTCCCCAGAAACGCTCACGAGAGATTGCCCAGTCGCGGGCCTCAGCCAAGAAGCTACCAAAGCGGCCCTGCTGGACATGATCTGGCACCCACGAGATTGTCTCGTTAGCCGCCATGAGCTCAGCTCGCTTGGTAGAAACGGCCACGTACCAAGAATCGCGCGCGTAGTAGAGCAGCGCGGTCTTACAGCGCCAACAGTGTGGGTAGCGGTGGGTAATACTCTGCTTTTTGTAGACTACTCCTGCAGCTTGCAGATCTTGAATCAAGGTTGGCTCAACCTCACGGATTGATTGGCCGGCGTACTTAGTAACAATCGGCAGATAATGACCATGAGCATCAACGGTGTGCTCCTTTGGCAAATTGCAGGCGGTACCCAGCTTAAAGTCGTCCTCACCATACATAACGGCAGTGTGGACAATACCAGTTCCATCATCGGTGGTAACAAAATCACCGGCCACCAGGCGTGGGGTGTGGCCAACAAAAAGTTCAGGGAAGAGTGACTGATAGGTTAGGTCAACCAGCGCCGCACCTTTGAGCTCTTCGAGGACCTCGTAGGCCTCAGTAACCAAACCGAGCCGCGCCTTCGCGAGAACAAGCTCTTCTTTCTCGGTCTTGACCACGACATAGTCGGCATCGGGATGCACGGCGAGTGCTACATTGCCGGGAAGCGTCCATGGAGTGGTGGTCCAGGCCAGGAAGTAACGATTGGCGTGACCAGCTACCGCAAAGCGTACGAACAGGCTGGTGTCGTGACGCTCCTGATACTCAAGGCCAACTTCTGCTGCTGAAAGCGCGGTTCCACAGCGAGGACAATACGGAAGCACCTTAAAGTCCTTGTAGACCAGGCCCTTCTCCCAGACTTTGGCAAAGACATCCCAGACGCCCTCTACATACTGAGGATCATAGGTAATATAGGGTGTCTCCTGGTTAGTCCAGTACCCCTCAGCACGTAGGAACACATCCCAGTCCTGCTTATTACTCCACACACTAGTGCGGCAGTGCTCATTAAATTTTGCGATGGAAGCACGCTCATCGCCGGCAACCAGCGATAATACAGCGGTTTTACCACTTAAACCAAGGGCCTTTTCTACCTGTACCTCAACCGGTAGGCCGTGGGTGTCCCAACCAGCTTGGCGGCGTGCCAGCTTGCCCTGCATGGTGTGGTAGCGGCCGTAGAGATCTTTAAAGGAACCAGGCAACATGTGATGAAGTGCCGGAGCGGCATTAGCAGTTGGTGGCCCATCATATACTACATACGTAGAACCACTGGCGGCGTTCTGCTCTTCGGACTTCTGATAGATCCGCTCCGCCTCCCAAAACGCAGCGATTTCTTGCTCAAGTACGTGTGGATCGGGTTCGCGTGGGATGGTTTGAAACATAGGTGCAAAATTAGAAAGTAGGTGTCAGGCCTAAATATAGCTTAGTCTAGCGTGATATTCTTCCTGATGAAAACTCTTTCCTCCTCTTTGGATTGTGAGGAGGAAAAGTTTGAAGAAGGAAGGCCAAAACCGGAAGTGCCAGAACGCACCCGCGATTCTGGCTAGATAATGGACGAAGGGATTCCCGCGGAATCCAGGGCCTGATTCACCAAACGATCAGCATGCGCATTATGAGCGCGTGGAACATGCACCAGCTTATAGGGAGTAGTCAATTGCTCGAGCTGGGACTTTACCGCCAAGAACTGATTCTTGAGATGAGCTTCCTTGGTGCGGTAGACGCCAGTAACCTGGCGAACAACAAGTTCGCTATCAAGACAGATGCGGATACCAGTCCAGTTCACCCCTTCAGCCTGCAGCTGCAAGAGCTTTTCAAGAGCGGCGCGCAAAGCGGTATACTCAGCAATATTGTTGGTGGAATTGCCAATCACGGCACCATGAGTAACCTCAGTACCATCAGGTAGCTTAATGACATAACCAATACCCGCGGGTCCTGGATTGCCACGTGCACCACCATCGGTATGTACGGTTACATCATATTCCATAGCGACCCAACCATATCACAGTTATGCGGTATATGAAACCGCCGACAAGGCACTGAGATTAATTTGTACCAGCACGAATCAATCCGCGCAGCTTCGCAGAGCGTGAGCGACTGTTCTGCTCGCACTCTTCTTCCGTCGGAAGAATCGCCTTCTTCGTGGCCAAGCTAAATCCACCATGTGCTACATAGTCACGGAATGCGTGTTTCACAATACGGTCTTCCAGTGAGTGAAATGTAATAATCTCCAGAATCCCACCAGGAGCCAGCAAGCCAGGTGCCACGGCAAGGAAGCGCTCGAGATCACCCAACTCGTCGTTGACGGCAATACGCAGTGCCTGAAAACACTTTGTTGCCGGGTGGATGCGTCCATAGCGTTCGCGCTGCGGATAGGCCTCGGCGATTAACTCAGCCAACTGGGTAGTTGTTCGAATTGGGGTCATGCGCCTGGTCTCCACGATACGTGCGGCAATCTTGCGTGAGTGTCGCTCTTCGCCATAGCGATAAAACAGATCAGCAAGCTCACGTTCAGGAAAACGCTCGATAAGCTCTCCCGCAGTATCGCGCTCTCCTGATTGATTCATACGCATATCAAGCGGTGCTTCGGTGCGGAATGAAAAACCGCGCTGCCCGTCATCAAACTGCATACTTGAGACACCAAGGTCAGCCAGGATGATCGCCGGCGCTGCGTCTTCAGGGAGCACTGCTTCAATGTCGCTAAAGGCGGCGTGGGCGTATTGCACCCGATCACCGAACTCAGCCAAGCGTTCCTTTGCGATAGCAAGTGCTACCGGATCGCGATCAATACCGAGCAGCGTACGCCCTGTGCTTGCCGCAAGGAGGAGACTACTGTGCCCACCTGCTCCCAGGGTTGCGTCAACAACAAGGCCGCCCCGCTCGCCGGCAAGTACCAGCACCTCGTGGGGAAGTACCGAAATGTGTGGTTGAGCTGTCATAGCGCCCAGTCTAGCCGAGAACGACTAGAGTGCAATCTCTACTTCACGTGTTTGTTCAACCAAACCCACAGCAGCCGTGACATATATCGTGGCCGTAGTGTCTTCCATTAACACAAATGTATTGTTCAGCGTGGTCACGAAGAACTCTTCTCCAACTACTGGCTGCAGTCGAATCGCTCGGGCCGTTGCAGGGACCACCACCACACCAGCCGTGGTAAGTGTGCAGGAACCGTCGAAATAATGGTTCGGGCAGATCTCAACCGAAAGTGCCCCAGTAGACGAGGTGAGTTCAAAGGCGTTGGTGGTGCGGATACGCAAAAGTGTTGGGTTGGTGTTCGTCGCGGTAAATACCGAAGCATTCTGCGATTGGCCTTCCTCGCGGGGGAAGTGCTGGAATCGCTCAAGTCGCGCTGTAACCGCAATGCCGCAGTCACTACTGTCCTGACCCTCAAGCCAGAGACCGCAGTCGGCCCCGGTACGCACCCGCGTTACGGGCTGCACCACTACACCGGTATCTAGTCGCGTTGTATCTCTGATATTGCTTCCATACTCGCCAAGGTAGAGTGGCCCCTGCTCGAAGTTTACATCTTGAAAATAGGTATCTCCTTGAGCCTGAAAGGCTAGGTGCCGCGCGCGGAGCTCGGCAACCACCTGATCGGCCGCTAGTCGCGCGGTCTGCAGTGCCGCGTCATCACCCTGCCGCCGGATACTCGAGCGGATAAGCACCACACTTACCAGCATTGTACTCACCACCACACCAACTACCACCAGCGTAGTGAGCATGGCATTCGCTGAACGCTGAGTACGAAGGGAGTACTGCATAGTCGTCATGATTACTGGCAAAGCAGTCCGGATCCAGGACATGGATACGTAGGTTGTTGCATCATAAATCGCGTAACCACTATCGGTGGCTGTTCACGATCACCCTGTTGTGCAATGCGGGTTGGGGTACAGGTACGTTCAGCACAACTAGTCGCAACCAGCTGGGTAAGGACCCCGAGTGGTGCACCCTGCGCTGATGACACTGGGATGGCGGTAAATCCACGCACCACTGCCTGCTCACTCGTGAGGACAGAAGTAGTTTGCTCATCAAGCGTACTCGATAAACAGTCGGTCTGCTGACTAGTACTAATCAGGGCCCCTGCTGGTGCGCAGAAAAACCGTGTCACGGTGCTACCCCGATACCCCCCTACCTCATCGCGCTGCGGCTGGGCGAACTGCAGAATTCCCTGACTCACCACAGAGAAGCTTCCGCCACGCTGGATATCGTTTGCACTGCGCGCGATGGCACCATCAATCTCGCGGCGTGCCGCAGTTTGTCGCACAGCCTGCGCTGACTCCCCTGCCACACTGCTAATAATCTGCAGCGTCATCACCAAGATCACCGCGAGCACAGTGGTTGCAAGAAGCAACTCCAGCAGCGAATAAGCCGGTCGTGAATGAGGAAACGTCTTCATAGTGATGAAAGGGTATAGATGCGGCGAACCTGATCGCTTTGCGCGAGAAAGGGCTGGATGGTTACGACAAGTTCAAAAGTTACCGGTAGCGCTGCTTGTGCACCGGCAGTCAGTGGCTGCACCCCATCAAGGGTATATATGCGCTCGGTACCCACTCGTCGTAGACTCGCGGTGCGAATATACCCGCTCCAATCAGAAAGGTCGGTATCTAATGAAACAGCAGTAATACCACGCGTGAGAAAACTTCGCACCGCAATGTCAGGTGGATTTTCTCCCTGCATAAGTAGTCGCTCGCTACTTGCCACCAACTCGCCATCAGCCCCCGGTAAATCAAGTTGCACCTGACTTACGGTTGACTGTCCCGATTGTCGCACTGCGACCGGGCCGTCACACTGTACAGAAACGGGTGTTGGACAAAATCGCACACCTGTAATCGTCTGGGTATTGGCAGCGTAATCCCCCACAAGTACAAAGGCTTGCGCTGATGTACCCACCGCTAGGACATCAGGGTCACTTGCGCGAATCAAACTTTGTACCATACCCGCATACTCATCCGCCAAACCGTTCATAACCGAATACGATGCCCCCTGCGCGTTAATGCGACTTGCATTTCGCAGCACTACCGTCATCGCACCAAGCACAACCATTACCATTGCAAGAGCAACGACGGTCTCAATAAGTGTAAAGGCAGCAGACTGACGTGATTTCATAGCTCAAAACGTACGGTGATGTTGTTGATATGACGACGCATAGTGAGGAAGGCTGTTGCGGTTTGCGCACCCTGACTTTGTCCGCAACCTGCTACTTGTGAATCAGGCTGCTCAAATACACGCAGCTCCACCACCGCACCATCCTGGTTAGGGAGTGCTGGGTAGTACTGCTGATTCTTAATCAGGACCTGCATTAGACGGTCGTTACTCCGGTCAGGCACCGGCAAAATAAGCTCAGGAATTGTGAGAGAATGCCCGGCATCACCGTCAATAATAACCGTGTCCAGGCAAAGGTGTGGAAACGCCGTCTGCACCAATGGATCAATGAGAACAATGGGTGAAAAATCATTGTCACGAGTGCCGCGACGCACCACGCACTGCATACCTGAATCAGAGGTAAGGTTCTGAAGACTAACTACTGTTGTGTTGTACTCAAGACCGGGTCGCGTTACCGACCCCTGCTGAATACACTCGCGAAGCCGCGCAATATCCTGCTGAAACGCTTGCTCACGCTGGGTGCGCGTCAGCGCCGGTAAAGAAACAACCGCAATTACCAGGGCAATTCCAAGCGCAATTACCAGCTCTACAATTGTAAAGCCGCGTGAGTCTAGAGGTAGAGCGTGCCGAGATACCATGTAAGTAGTGTATCACCGAACAGCACTGCGCCACAGCCACCCGCTACCAGAAACGGACCAAACGGCAGCATCAGTCGCTCGCCACCCCGCCGCTTCATCATGAGTACCGCCACTCCCCAGACAGCGCCCAGCATCACCGCAAACCAAAGTGCCACCAGCACCTGAGGCCAGCCCACCAGGGCTCCGATTGCTGCAGCAATCCAAATATCACCATCACCCATTCCCTCTTCCCGGCGGAAAAGCCACCACGCAACCCGCACTACAATAATCATCACCATGCCAAAAATCAGTCCTTGGAATGCTGCAAAGCCCGTGCCAAGCAGTAGTCCACGCACCAGACTGAGCACTGCCGCAAACACACAGTAGAGTGGCTCAACGGTGTAGGTTTTGCTATCTTCAGCGGCAATAATCTGCCACCAAAACAGTGCGAACGCCGTACAGCCAGCAGCTAGCCACGATCCGGTGATCATCCCATCCCGCCAAGCGAGAAGGAAGAAAAGTCCCATGATCAATTCTCCAAGCGGATACTGCCAGGAAATTGCTTTTTTACAGGAGCGGCAGCGCGCACCCTGGAAGACGAAGCTAAGTATAGGAATAAGCTCATACCAGCGCAGCTGATGCCCGCAGGAGGGACACTCTGAGTTTCCCGTGGCAATGGCGCGCCAGTTTCCGCGTAGTTGTACTACATTTGCAAACGAACCAAAGATACAGCCGAACAAAAACCAGAAGCCAGCAAGAAGTATTTCGTAGGAAAGCATATTCTCAGTCTACACGTTCTGATAGACTACGCACATGGATGCACTTCTTACCGTTACCAACCTCCATAAGCGCTTTGGTACCCAAGCTGCTGTGGAGTCAATCAGCCTCCATGTCGCCGCTGGCGATGTGCTTGGCATTATCGGCCCGAATGGCGCCGGTAAAACAACTACCATTAAAATGATTCTTGGCCTCCTTGAGCCAACTAGCGGCACCATCGAGCTCCTTGGTGGCTCCAGCAATGATGCGTCAGTGCGCAATCAGGTTGGCTACATGCCCGAGAGTCCCACCTTCTACCCGTATCTTACTGGTCAGGAAGTACTCGATCTAGCTGGCGCTCTTTTCCGCCTTCCGAAGGACGTTGTCGCCAAGCGTAGCAAAGAGCTACTGGAAACCGTCGGCCTCGCCGATGCTGCCAACCGTCAACTGCGCGGTTACTCAAAGGGTATGCTGCAGCGTATCTGTCTCGCACAAGCCCTCATTAATAAGCCTGCTGTTGTCTTCCTTGATGAGCCACTTGATGGCCTTGACCCCGTTGGTCGTATTCGTATGCGCGAGATCATTATCAAGCTACGCAGTGAAGGAACTGCTGTAGTTTTGAACTCACACATCCTCAGCGACGTTGAGCAAGTAAGTACCCATGTACTCATGCTTGATAAAGGTACTGTGAAGGCCTTTGGCAAAGTAAGTGAAGTAGTTCCTTCGGGAAAAACACTTGAAGAAGTCTTCATGCAAACGCTTGGACTTATTCCAGAACATGCCGAACACCCTAAGAAAAAGTCACGCTAATCGCCATGAAACTTCGTCACCCCCTTACCCCTGCCTGGGCAATTGCCACCGCAACGTTTCGTGAGTCAATCCGCGATAAGTTTATTCTCGGTATTACGGCCGTTGGCGTCCTGATCACCGGACTCAGTTTCACTACTGGTGCTATCTCGCTCGATCAAGGCACCCGCGTGATTCAGAATACTGGTCTTACTGCTATTTTCCTGACTACTCTCTTCATTACTATTTTCACCACCACTAGTAGTATGAGCCGCGATACCGAGCGACGTGCCCTCTACTTCCTGTTCCCAAAGCCAGTTTCTCGAGCACAGTACACCCTTGGTAAGTTTCTTGGTGCCAGCATCCTCCTCAGTACTACCCTATGGTTGATGACCCTGCTTTTTGCAGTTGGGTACAGTGCCATTGACCGCAGCTGGACTGGCTATAGCTCAATCCTGACCACCACCCTCTTTGCGTGGATGGAGATGGAACTGATTGCCGGTATGGCACTCTTGTTTGCCACCTTTGCCGCCCCCCTCAATGCCGCTCTCTACACCATCGGCTTCACCGTAATTGGCCATTCCTTCGTAGTACTCCAAGAATATCTTGCACGCCAGGATGGCTCAGAGAGCACCCTGAAGCTTGTTGATGCACTCGCAGTAGTTCTGCCCAACCTTGAGAAATTCAGTGTACGTGACGAACTCCTTCATGGACTTGGTCTCCCCACCATCTGGATTGTCGGTACCGTAGCGTATGCGATACTCTATACTGTCTTCCTCGTATTCGTGGCGGCACGCATGCAACGCCAGCGTGAAGTATGATCAATCTTCGAAGCACTATTCCTACCCTGTGCGGATTTCTTATCCTTGGATTAGCCGCGCAGACACAGGCAAGTTATGCCGTCAAAACGGATACCTTCCGCAAGGAGGCCCGCAAGACGCTTTTTAACTCAGGAGAACCACTCCTTCCCCGCGCTGAGATTCTGCACGCTCTTTCACTAGGACACCCTGAAACGGTTGCTGACCTTATCTGGCTGCAAACCATTCAGTATTTTGGTGGTGGAAAGCCGACCGGAAAATACCCGTCGTTGCCCGTAAGCATCAATCGGACGACCGCGCTTGATCCACGTTTCGCCTATCCCTATGAATTCGGCATGATTGTCATGCCGTATATGGATGATAAAGCAGCGGGTGAAACCGCCTTCACTGAGCAAGCACTCGCCCTAGGCCACAAGGCACGCGAATACATTCCCCACGATGGCTGGCTTCGCTACCACCTAGCCTCAATCTACATGCTGAACCGCAAAGACTACGTAGCTGCTGCACAGTACTACAAAGAAGCTGCAGAAATTCCTGGGTCCCCAGGAGCCGCCAAGATCCTTGCTGGCTCTGCCCTTTCCAAGATTTCCGGTACTTCAGAAGAGCGACTTGCTGCCATTCAGTACTGGACCGACATCAAAGAGCGTAACGCAGATGCGAAGGATGTGGCTGACCTTGCTGATCGCTGGATCGAACATCTTAACATTGTCTACACCACCGAAAAAGCTGCTGCCACGTATAAGGAGCGCACTGGCCGTAGCCCAGCAACTACTCAGGAACTTGTTGATGTTAAGCTGCTGAACGAACTTCCCACTACCAGCTTCCGCCCGAACGGCCTTGAGTTTATCCCTGATACCGTATTCATCAAAGACACACGGTAGCAAGCTCCCCAGCAACAAACAAAGTCCGATCACTGATCGGACTTTTTGGTACCCCACCATCATCACGACCATGTACCACACCTCATTACGCCTTGGTACATCACTCAACGAACAGCCTTCCAAAGCTAGTACAACATATCACTATACGGCGTACACAGTACCCTTTGCATCAGATCTCATACACACGCCTAACTTCGGTAAAACAAAACCAGCCCCCCGGGGGGGGCTGGTTTCCGCTGAACAGTCTGGATTAGAGAGTGTTTGAAGCAGTTCCGAAGTCTGGACCACAGATACTTGCAGAAGCTGCTGCTGCGTACAGGGTGTCGCCGTTACGAGTAGTGAAGCCAGCAGCTGTAGTAATTGAAGGAGCAGAAGTTGACTGCTGGATAGTACCACCAGTTGCGTAGTAGTAAGGTCCTGCTGCATCCTGTGCAAGAGTAATACCGTTTGCAAGGAACATATAGGTTGAAGTTGAGCTTACTGCAACGTTTGCAACAGTAGCTGATTCAGCATCAGTGAAGTAGCAGTACTTCTGATTTGCTGACTTTGAGAAACGCACAGGAATGGTAAGACCTGAAGAAGCCTGTGTACCATCGAAGATGGTGTTGAAGCTACCAGCAAACTGTGAAGCGCTTGCGTTGATCACCTTAGCTGAAGGACCAGCCACAGCCTGTGCAGGAGTACCAGGAAGAGTCTCAGGATTGGTGTCGTCACCGATACGTGCTTCAATTGCACGACCTGCCTGTGAAACATCACTCTTAACTGCTGAGTTACGAGCCTTTACACGGGCTGAACCAAGGTTGGTAATAACGAGCGTAGCCAGAATACCAATGATGGCAATTACGACCAAAAGCTCGATAAGCGTGAAAGCGCGATTGCGCATAGTTCGCTGTGTTACGGATGAGTAATTTCTTAGTATTAGTATCCAATAGTATGTTAGCAGCTGTCAACACCCTACTTGTTTAAATAGATGGGCAAACCGTAGTAAGGTCTGGAGCCCCTATCCCAACACCTGATCCATCTCCATTAAATCCTGGTAGTACCGTGTCTGAGCCAAGTGTTCCATCAAATGCATAGTAATGAGAACTTCCTGACTCAATCTGGTACCGCTGGGGCACAATTGCCGTAAACACGTATCCAGCATCGCGAATACGGAAAAGCTGGGGCGCAGCTGGTGTTGATCCCCCAAGCTCCTGGCTGGTTGTGTTGAGTAGTCGCGCAGTGGTTGTTTGTGTTTCAGGCTTATACCCATAAAAACAGTACCGAACCTGTGGCGAAACTGTCTCGGTGAGGCGGATGGGTATTTGGTCGGGACGTGTCTTCGTTGGCTCATTACCCGTAAAGAGCTCGGACCACATATTTATCCCAGCACCCGCAGGAAATGACTCTGACTGCAGGACAGCGACCTCAGGCACAATGGAGTGATAGTTGAGAACCGGCATTCGATCGCTCACATCAACATCCGCTATAGCAATTTCGATAGCGCGGCCAGCCTGCGAGATATCACTTTTGATGACCGACTTCTGTGCCCGCACCCGTGAAATTGACACATTTACAATTACTAAGGTTGCCATGAGTGTCAGGATGGCCACAACGGTCATTAACTCAACAAAGGTAAAGGCGCGCGCGCGTTGCATACTACCCAATATTGCTGCTCAGTTGGTAAATTGGAAGCAGAACGGCAATTACCAAGTACGCCACCCCGAAACCAAGTAATAAGATAATAAATGGCTCGATCAGGCTTGAGATCGCCGAAACTTTACCATCAAGCTCGTCTTCATAGTACTTACCCATACGCTCCATGATCTCGTCCATTTTTCCGGTTTGCTCACCAACAGCAACCATCTGCCCCACCAAGATTGGGAATGCTGGGTTTTCACTTACCGGGATACTCATCGCCACTCCGCGCTCTACCTGCACTGCCACATAGGCAATGGCACGTTGATACACACGATTCTTATATGAATCGGTAATCAGGCGCAGCGCCTCAAGCATCGGCACACCTGCATGCAGCAAAAGTCCCAAGAGACGGGCAAACCGCGACATACTTGATTCTGTAACCATCTGCTTAATAAGCGGAATCTTCAGCACTGCGTGACTACTAAACTCCTGTCCAAGATCGGTGCGAAGAAACCAGCGACCACCAATTACGGCAAGTACGAGAAGAATCGGCAGTACATACCACTGATTGATAAGGAAGTCAGAAAGATTAAGGAGGAATACCGTTTGACTTGGCAGTGCTCCGCCTGAACTCTCAAACACATCTTTTAGCTGTGGAATGACCTTTGTCACCATGATGTAACCCGTCGCCAACATGGCGAAGATGACGAACGCCGGGTAGAACAAGGCACTCTTAATCTTTGTTACAATTGCCACTTCTTTTTCCATATCAGTAGCCAGCTTAGTGAGTACTTCTTCGAGTTTTCCTGTCGCCTCACCCGAACGTACGACGTTAATAGCAATCACATCAAAGACATCAGGAAACTTTCCCAGAGCTGTTGAGAATGAGAAACCGTCTTGTACATCGGTAAGAATGGACTGAAGAATTGATTCAAAGCGTCCTTTGCGGGTCTGTTTCATGAGCAGTCGCAAAGCCTGGGAAATAGAAAGGCCAGCCGTCAGCATGGTTGAGAGCTGGCGGAAAAATACTGAGCGCGTCTTTAGACCGACACTATTTAAGAATGGCAGATACGAAGCAAGGGTTGGTGGAAGTGCCACCAACAACGGTGTATATCCCTCCTTCACCAAGAGCTTACGCGCAGCATCGATGCTTACGGATTGCACATACCCCTGCACCACTACCCCCTGAGGGTTGCGGGCGCGGTAGCGGTAACTAATAAGAGTAGGCATGGCGAATAATTAGTAAACGAGCAGTTTAAGTGCCCGTGGGTCGAGTGACCACGCCAGTGCTTCTTCAAGACTAATCTCGCCAGCAGTTACCAACTTAGCCAACGATGAATCGAGTGAGACCATGCCCTCAGCGGCTGAGGTTTGAATCAGGTTTGGAATCTGGTGCGTCTTTCCCTCGCGAATCATCGCACGGACTGCTGGGTTCATCAGGAGCAACTCACACGCCAGTGCGCGGCCACCCTTAATCTTTGGCAGCAGGCGCTGGGAAAGAATACCAACGAGCACCTCAGCAAGCATCACGCGGATCTGTGGCTGCTGGTGTGGTGGGAAGACATCAATGATACGGTTTGCCGTTTGGGCAGCCGAGTTCGTATGCAGGGTGGTAAGTACCAAGTGGCCGGTTTGGGCAATAGTGAGTGCAGCCTCGATTGATTCGAGATCGCGGATTTCACCGATAAGCACGATATCCGGATCTTCACGAAGTGAGGTACGTAGTGCTGAGTTAAACGATGGTGTGTCATTTCCTACTTCGCGCTGGGCAATAATACTGCGCTTATGGGTGAAGACGTACTCGATCGGATCTTCAATGGTAATAATGTGGCCCTGTCGCTCTTGCGCTAGATGGTTGACCATGGCTGCCAACGTTGAGCTCTTACCATGCCCGGTAGGCCCAGCCACAATTACCAAGCCCTGGTTAGGAGTTACCAATTGGGAAGCAGCCGCAGGAAGACCAAGAGTATCGAGGGCACGAATCTCACTTGGCAGGAGACGAATTGCCGTCGCAAGACTACCCTTTTGCAGAAAGACATTCACGCGGAAGCGACGATTCTGGTAGGAGAAAGCGAAGTCAAGTTCCTTGCGCGTAGTCATGACGTGCTCATACCACTGCGGTCCTACAAACGAAGAGATCAACTGATTACACGCATCCGCAGAAAGACCTTCCGCTCCATCAATTGCCTTCAAGGTGCCGTCGATACGAATCGTTGGAGCACTATCAGCAATGATATGCAGATCAGACGCTCCGCTATTCATAGCGTAGTCGAGGAGCGTGGTCAGAGCTGGTGGGAGGGTCATTGAGGCCATAGGATCGAGTGACTACTTGGTTGAGGTTTCACGGAGCACTTCATCAAGTGTGGTGAGGCCATCAATTACTTTTAGAATACCATCTTGGTACATGGTAAGCATGCCTTGCTTTTGCGACTGCACCTCAATTTGGTTACGAGAAGCATGTTTGAGCGCTAAATCTTCAATTTCTTCGGTCATTACCATCACTTCATAAATACCGATACGACCGCGATACCCTTTGCCATTACATTTATCGCAGCCCATTCCTTGATAGAAGATCGGCCCTTCCGTCGAGATGCGCTTGGCATCAACGGGGTTAATCTTACGGATCTCTTCCAGCTCTTTTGCAAAGCGATCATGCAGTGATGGCGGCAAGTTAACGGCAGACTTACAATCCTGACATACCTTACGCACGAGACGCTGACCCACCACCACATTAACTGAAGAGGTAATCAGGAACGGCTCAATTCCCATATTGGTCAGACGCGGAATCGCTCCTGCTGCATCATTCGTGTGCAAGGTGGAGAGCACCAAGTGACCGGTGAGCGCTGCCTGAGTTGCCAGGTTGGCGGTTTCACCATCACGAATTTCACCCACCATGATGATGTTTGGATCCTGACGGAGAATTGCACGAAGACCTTCCGCAAAACTAAAGCCGATACGGGGACGAATCTGACTTTGGTTCACCCCTTTCATTTCATACTCCACCGGATCTTCAAGCGTTGCCACATTTACTCCCGGAGTGGCGATCTGCTTCAAGATGGCGTATAACGAAGTACTCTTACCCGATCCCGTAGGACCCGTAACTAGCACTACGCCGAATGGCTTTTCAATAGCGCGCAGCAGGTTCTGGTAGCCAAAACCACTCAGCCCCAGTCCATCAAGTGAGCTTACTTCGCGCGTCTTATCCAGAATACGCATAACCACCTTTTCACCATGTACCGTTGGCATGATCGAAACACGAAGGTCTACCTGGGCATGGCCGAAGTTTACATCGAACCGACCATCTTGCGGCACGCGCGTTTCATCAAGTCGAAGCTTTGCCAGAATCTTAATACGAGAAACGACGGCTGCATGAACATCAGGCGGTAGCTTCACCACCTCTCCGAGTTGACCATCAATACGCAGGCGCACACGGACCTGATCATCAAATACCTCAAGGTGAATATCTGAGGCCTTTTCATGAATGGCAAACGAGACAACCGCAGCCACGATACGCGGAATCGAGCCGCCACGGATAATACTGGTAAGTTCTTCACTTGTTTCAATTGCCTTATCCAACAATGAACCAATATCACTCGTTTCTTCGCCATCAGTGGCCCGACTTGGCGTTGCAGCTGGACGTACTGCTGGAGCAGGTGTTGCAGCTGTCGCCTGGACACTTGATGTCTGTACTGGCGCCGGTACTGATGCTGAAATACCCGCAACCACAGCAGGAGTAGGTACCGAAACCGGCTGCGTCGCCTCAACCTCAACACCATGCTTTGCGGCATCTTCAACGACCTTTTTGGCAGAGATTGCCGAGTTAAAACGCTGCAGAATGCCGGCAATGCCGCCCTGCTCTTCCTCACGACTAATAATGGTTGCTTGAATATCTGGCTGCACCACATCACTAGCAATCTTTTGCTCACCACCACCCCCATCACCCTCACTATTGGTGTGAGCAAGATCAATCTGGTCCTGTACCGCCTGCTTCATCTCAACGGACTTTGCCGCATTTTCTTCATCAGTGTAGTAGGCAAGTAAATCATCAATCTCGTTACCTCGGAGCACGATCGTGTAAGCGGTCAGTTTATTGCGCTTGGAGATTTCTTCTACCAGAGAAGCGCGTCCAGGCTTATCAATAGCAAACCAATACGTTGATGGAGGTACGTGATCGATGCAGAGCACTCGATTTGCCTTTGCATAGGCAAGCGGTACCCGTCGCAGATAGTTAAGCGCAACAGCTTGACCCACCACAAAGAGTGGCGGCGGTGGAACTTCAGGATTATCAGTTACCACTTGCGGTACGGGAGCAGCTGGCATCGTGATGCCAAGCGCTTCTTTATACTGACCGATTACTGCCTTAAACGATTCATAATCTGTTTGATAGAGCACTACTGAACGCTGTAATTGAGTACCAATTGCCTGGAGCGCATCCGTGAATTCTGGTTTCAGTTGTTCTGGATGGACAATTGCCAACTTAAGTGCCAATGGCGTCAGCTCAAAGGCAACTAACTGGTATTTCTCAGCTACTGCCAGAGAAACCGCTTGTAAAACGGAAAGAGAGACCTTCTGGTCTCTGAGAACAATACGTGGCAGAGTACTTTCCGATAACGGCATGGATCTATTCTTCTATCCGAGTAAGATCTCGCTTACCAAGGTCACTTGGCACATAAGTAATGGGAGCAGTTACACCCTGCCCAGTGCCAAGATCACTGGCACCTGGCTGCTGCTGCACCACAGGCACTGACAGTCCGGCCACCTGAAGGAAGACTCCTCCTTGCGCCGTTTCAATCTGCACAACCTTTGCGTTGTAGTTGCGGGGACGCTCAGGCGTGATGACAATCTTCTCTGAAAAGATCAGGTAGAGGTAGGCACCGACAAATACGAGCAATACTGCAAGTGCTGTCAGTCGAGTGATCACTACCGGATGAAGCGTGAAGGAAAGTTGACGGGCCATAGAAGTTAGTTATCGTCCTCACTATATGCCGATGAAAGGTCGTGAGCAAAAATAGCTCCTGAAAGATTAACGGTAAGGGTTCCCCCGCCAACCGCCTTACCCTCTGCAGTTGTGGTACGAGTGATTGAGATGGTGCGGAATACCAATGGTCGAATATTCTGCTGTAAACTGGCCACAAAGCTCTTAATAGCCGTGTAGTCGCCTGATGCCTGCACCGAGACAGCGATCTCGACAAGATCTCCCTGCTTCTGCGGAACACCCAGTGTATAGGTTGCACCCGATACTTTGCCATCACGCAACCCGGTGCCCGCATCAGCGGCGCTGAGCTGTCTCATGAGTTGTTCAAGTTGGATGTAGAGCTCAGGTATCTGCTCAGTGGCAGGGACAACGGCAGCAATTTTATCTTTTGTTACCCCGACAGCCGCCAGCTGCGACTCAGCAAGGGTTAGCTGCTGCTCAACCTCTTTAAGATCTTCATTATCTTTCAAACGCGCAGCGAGAACTGACTCCGACTTTAGCTGATCGGTGCGGGCTGCGCGGTATCGAGGAAGGGTAATGGTATACGCAGCAATAAGAGAAACAAGCGCAACAGCAACACCAATGACCGTCAGGCGCTGTTGTGGATTGAGCGGTTCACGGGTCATGGCGTGGGTGCTACAACGGTCTTTGGATGCAAGACATCTTGGGTAAGCGTGCCACGCAAGGTGAAGGCGATATCAAGATTGCTGGCAATGTTTTCTGCAGCTTTTCCCTGGGGCCGACCGATGGTTTGTACTTTTAGACGATTAAAAAGCTTTGCTGCACCTTCTTCACTCGTAAGTGAGGAGTAGGTCTTTGCGTAATCAACGTAGTTGGGGGCAGCTCCAACAAGGGTAATTTCTCCCTTATCAGTAATCTGAATACTACTGAGCGCGGAACGGCGGTACATGCGTGCCTCAAGCTGGGCTAGCACCCCCTCCCACTTTACCTGCTGACCGAATACGGAGTGCAGGTCAACAGCGTAGAGTTCATACTTGGTCACCTGGTCAGCAAACGGTTTTCTGGTGGCAATCTCTTGCTGTACGACCGCTGTTTGTGTGGCTGCAGACTTCGCAGCCTGCGCTGCTTGAAAACGGAAGAACTCGAAACCTCCATTAAGGAGGATTCCGAGCACTCCGACTCCGATATACACAAAAGTTAGCGGCGTTGCTCCGTGTGGTGTTTGGGTAATCGCCTGATTACCCCCCTGCCCTGGTTCACCGTATGTACTCATATCACTAGTATACGATGCTATTGGGCAAGCTAGCAACAAAGTAAACCTATTTCAAAAAGCCCTCGACTGAAACCCAGGAACAGTCTCGGCTTTACTCAATAGGCTTAGTAAAAACACATCACCGATAACACTTCTCATTAACACCCTGTCCCGCATCTTGAAGAGAGTTCAGCATCCATCATTTCACCAAGGTGCTGCACAGGTGTCCCCCGATGTAGACAGGAGGCACCCAATCCTGCTACGATTTGTAAAGTTCGCCCATGTAGCTCAGTGGTAGAGCACTTCCATGGTAAGGAAGGGGTCAGCGGTTCAATCCCGCTCATGGGCTCCATTCTTGAAAAATTTTTTACGAGCAAACTCCCGCATTCCCTCAATAGTTTCCACTTTTGGAAGGTCATGATAGTTAGCTCACAAAAAATTTTTCAAGTACGAGTTAACAACTCACACCACGCCCTCTTAGCTCAGTGGTAGAGCATCGGTTTTGTAAACCGCAGGTCGTCAGTTCAAATCTGACAGGGGGCTCCAGCTTCACCATTACTATGCTGTGTTCTGCTCTTCCCTTATTTGTTCAGTAAGGTAGGTTGCAACAAACACCTCGTACTAATCTTGAAAATTTGAAGAGTGGCTTTGATGCTGTGTGTTGCCCATACTGATGGGTGCACGCATGACCTCCGCAGGATTCCAAAGAGCTATCGCTCCGAGGACAGACATGCGGACGTCCATCAGTATGGGCAGATACCCAAGCGGTCAACGGGAGCAGACTGTAAATCTGTTGGCAGTAGCCTTCCAAGGTTCGAATCCTTGTCTGCCCACCACCCACTCTTTGTATTTATCGTTTACCTCGCACTAACATCCGCACATGGCCAAGAAAGGCAATCGTACGTGGGTATGGATGGCTGCGGAAAAGGATGCGCAGGGCAAGCAAGCTTCCCCTCACCGCTTCCAGACCGAGCGTAACAAGAAGAACCAAGACGGTAAGCTTACCTTCAAGCGTTTCTGCCCTGTTACCAAACAGCACGTTACCTTCGTTGAGGTAAAATAATCCTCACACAAAAGGCCGCCGCAAGGCGGTTTTTTGGAAGGTTGCTGGATTCTGGTGAAGCGCCGCTGATTCTGCTAGAGTTTCTCTGTCTAGAGCACAACCAACTACAGGGGCGTAGTTAAATGGTATAACACGGGTCTCCAAAACCTGCGTCCTGGGTTCGATTCCCTGCGCCCCTGCCAATTAGAACACCCAGTTACCTCGCCGTAGCTGGGTGTTCTAATTTGTAGCTAAAGTAAGATCCGACTAAAGTACTTACTATGAAGCAAGTAAAACTCTGGCCAACCAACTTCTTACTCAAGGTTATCTTGGGAGAGCTACTCATAGTAATATTTCTCATTGCTTTCGATGCAACTGACGCATCACGATTTATTCACCCATACCTCTCTGGCAAGTCACCATTTGACTCCATAGACAACATCATATCTCTGATTAGCGCACTTATTGGCGTCTTCTTTTCTTTACTCGCATATAAATTCACAGCTGAAACAACCAGAACATCAATAAATACTGATGTTACACGACTTGGCGGATTTAGCCTTACCAACAACGGGCAATTGCAAGTGGCAATAAAGTCGGTCCGGCAAAGCAGAACAACCTCAACAAGTCGCCAATACGACTCGAATCCTCAGCAACAGATAAAAAAGGCATTGGACGCTGGCCGCAGAGAAGTTTTAGGTGACATACTATTAGGACAAAACTCCAGAGTAGTAATACCCGGTACGCTAACTAGTGGGCTCGATATCGAGGATAGCGAGTGCTGGTTTGTTGTCACTGAAATTACTGGTCAGGATCTACTGGGTAGGAAGGTGTTCTCTGAATACGTACACGCATGGTTTAACAACCAAGAACGGGTTGCGAGCTACCGAATAATCTACAAAGGCGATGATCCGGAAACCGTATTGAGAGAATACGAAGAGCGAACAGTTCAAGGCTTTAGCGCAACCGATAATTGGTCACTGATTGCATCACCAAAAACTAAATAAACCCCTCATACACCCCATTCTCCACCATATACAAAAACGCAGAAGGACTGAGTACATTACCACTACGAGACCGCAGTCCCCTCTCAGTCATCTCGGTAAGTAATGGCCGCACTCCCTCACCTATTCGGTAGCGAAGGATAGACTCTCGTACTAATGGCCATGTTTCAGGGTCTGGGATGTATTCCTTTACCCCATATGGGTTCGTATGAATCTTGTGACCCAGTGGCGCAGCCCCAGTAACCTCCCCGCGTTCGCGCAGGGCAGCCATTGTGGCTGCAATTTTTCTTCCGCGCTCGTGAAGAAAGGCCTGGTACTCTGTTTCGTTGGTTATATCTACGTAGTGCATGGATGTAGTTAGGTATGAATACCCCTATCCTATGCAAGGCAGGTAGAAACACTACGAGCGTTGACTTTTGTCATTCCCCAACCATGATGAAGCGCGTCCTTTTCTGAAGAGAAGTAAGGCGCAGTTCTTTTTGCAATAAATAGCACACCGTCCACTGTCATACGAAAAAACACCCCCGTCACAAGTGACGGGGGTGTTTAAAATAGTGTGAGCCCAGCTCTAGATGACGCCGGGGCCCACTGAAGCAACAGTAGGAGCAGTTACAGGAGACTCACAGAGCCCCACCTCCTCCTGAAACTTCCGAAGAAGTTTTCTAGCTTCTTCGCGGGTGCAGAAGGTACCCTCTACACCTGCATAGGTTTCCGCACCAGCTTCCACATAGTAGTTCGCCCATGCTGGGACAGGCATGAACACCAGCTCGGGAAGCTCGAGCGTCCGCTCGTAGCGGGCTTCCTCTTTGATTGCATAGTGGACCTCGAACTGCTGGTTTCCCAGCGACTTAATCCACGTGAGGATGAACTTCTCCTCACTCACTCCTAGAGCAGCGATGATCGTTGCCCGGACCTCCTTGGTGGTCCAGGTATCAATGCAAACTGCAGCCTTAATTTCAAGATCCATTTTAGTTCTCTTTCTTCCCGTTCCACGGGTGGGAGCGGGTGTTTTTTGTTTGTTGCTCCGCACAAGCCAATTGTTAGTGACTTCTGCGGAACACAAACAAGAAAGAGAGAATGAATGACGTCTCAATTTGTGAAGGTGTCTCTCGAAATTTCTTTCGTTTTGACAAGGTTACATATACGCTTTTTGGCGAAAAAGTCAATCACCTATATTCATTATCACCTGTCCTTTAATCTGTTGCAATCGATATTTCATTTGAGAGTTACCGGCAATTTCGTGGAGGTTTTGGTTCTCGTGTTCGGCTGTTTAAGTACCAGTTTACGAGTACCTGCTGATGGCCTTGACTCAGTCCGCGGT
>JAGVEG010000011.1 GCA_020058355.1 Candidatus Berkelbacteria bacterium | reverse complement strand
GGTCCGTGTGGCCCTTTTCGGTCATAATGTTTGTCACCAGGACAATTGGCGCCTTTGCAGTGGCTAATGCCTCTCGCATCCCTTCAACAAGGAGTGTGGGTACTAACGAGGTCAGCAGACTACCTGGAGCACAGATAATAAGATCTGCATCCTTAATCTCTTGCGCAGCAAGTGGGTGTAACTGTGCAGGAGGCGTAAGCCACATCTCCTCAACCTGTGCCTCATGCTCCCAGATGTAGTGCTCAATTGCGTGCTCTCCCTGCAACTCAGTTCCATCAGTGAAGCGCGCCACTAGATGAACATTATCCCGTGTTGCCGGCAAGATCGTACCTCGTACATTGAGTACTCTACTTGCTTCAAGCACTGCCTGATCAAACGAGCCAGTAACCTTTTCAAGGGCCGAGAGGAACAAATTACCGAACGAATGACCCTTTAATCCCCCTTCTTCAAAACGGTAGCTCATCAAATCTCGCAAGAGCGGCCCCTCTTCAGACAAGGCAACTAAAGCCTGACGGACATCTCCAGGTGGTAATACTCCCAGCTCATCACGCAGCACACCGGTAGAGCCGCCATCATCCGCGGTTGAGATAATAGCCGTAATACTGACCGGGAATTGCCTTAACCCTGAAAGTACCGTGAAGGTACCCGTCCCACCACCAAGTACAACGATTTTCTTCATACTCGTAGCCTAACGATGTCAGCAAGTGTTGCATACTCTCGACCCCCGTGGTAGGCTTCACATAGATCGATCCTCGTGGTGTTAAGCACACTCAACAAGGCCGTCAATCACCCTCTCATTATGAGCCAACCAGCCAATCCTACATCTCCACAGTACTGGCGCTCTCTGATTAATCAGAGCGCTATTCGTTTTTTTGTACTGCGCGCACTGTGGGATAAAGATAGCTATGGCTACATCCTTTCACAAGAAATTGAGCAACTCTCCTGGGGTTTCTGTACACCAACTGAAAGCACGCTTTACCCTGCTCTCAACGATCTTGAGAAGCGCAACCTCATTAAGAGCACGCCAATTACCGTAAGTGGCCGCGTTCGTAAGGTATACCATATTACCGAGGCAGGTCGCCTGGCCTTCCGAACTGCAGCAAAAGTATGGGGGGAGATTATCCCCGCGGTGAGAAAAGCAACAACCCTCTAAAAAGAACGGCCCCGAGGCCGTTCTTTTTTACCATCATTCTAGAGCCTTCGTAGGCGAAGTAAGAGTGTTGAGATGCCGGCAATACTCAGTAACATACCCAAGAAAAGTACTTCGTTTGCCGGAAGTGAGAAACCGGCCCAAAGAGAATTGAAAAATACAACGAATGGTAGAATCCAAAGAAGACCAAGGAGCATTACCCAGATCGTCTCTGCCCAGATGTAATCACGCGGGTCATCATGATACGAACTCCAGACCACAGTAGCAATCCCTGACAATACCAGCGAGAGAATTGAAAAAATAAAGAAGAAGCCAAGCTTACTGATCGCTGTCCACACCCCATCACGGGTTATATCAAGCTCTGCACTAGTAAAAACACTAAACAAAAACCAGATTGAGGAAGCACTAGCAAGCCACGGAAGAACGAGCATACGCAAGAAGGCAATCATGCGTTGCTGTAACGTTGCCTTCTTATAGTACTCACGATGTCCGGTAATGAGCATAGCGAGTGAACCTAGTGGCGCCGATTTCTTACGAGTTGCCATTGATGGAAATTAATGAAGATACATGTATATACTACCTCAGCATACGATAAGAAAGCAAAAAACCAACCTTGCGGCTGGTTTTTTCTCTTTTAATTGAGCACTCTGTCTTGGCGGCGACCTACTCTCCCAATCCCTCGCAGGATCAGTACCATCGGCGCTAACAGTCTTCGCTTCTGTGTTCGGGAAGGGAACAGGCGGGACCCTGTCGCACAAACCACCAAGACGCAGTGCTCAATTACTTGCAAGTTATCTTTAGATCCACTTCAGGTGAGGGTGTTATGAAAGTATCATAACAACCCATCACACGGAAGCGAACAAAAATGTGAAAGGGTTCTGACGGGTACTGCAACCAGTACTCATATCAGTAAACAACGAATGTTTATCAGATAGCCAGAAGCTACCTGTCGCTGATCGATTTCGGTGTATCAAGCTTGACACACACCGTCAATCAGGAAGTAAAAGTATGTGATCAATTAGTACTCCACGGCTTAAACTATCACTAGTCTTCGACCTAGAGCCTATCAAGGTAGTGATCTACTACCGATCTAGAAACCTAATCTTGTGGCCGGCTTCCCGCTTAGATGCTTTCAGCGGTTATCCGAACCCAACATAGCTACCCAGCAATGCTCTTGGTAGAACAACTGGCACACCAGAGGTTGGTCCCCCTCGGTCCTCTCGTACTAGAGGGAGTCCCACTCAAGTTTCCACGCCTGCAACAGATTAGGACCGAACTGTCTCACGACGTTCTGAACCCAGCTCGCGTACCGCTTTAATTGGCGAACAGCCAAACCCTTGGGACCTTCTCCAGCCCCAGGATGCGACGAGCCGACATCGAGGTGCCAAACCGCGCCGTCGCTATGGACGCTTGGGCGCGATCAGCCTGTTATCCCCGGGGTAGCTTTTATCCGATGATCGACTGGACACTCACACGAACCAGTCGGTTCACTCCTGCCTACTTTCGTACCTGCTCGGATTGTTGTCCTCACAGTTAAGCTGACTTGTGCAGGTGCACGTCGAGGCCTGATTTCCATCCAGGCTAAGTCAACCTTTGCGCGCCTCCGTTACAATTTGGGAGGCAACCGCCCCAGTTAAACTACCTACCAGACACTGTTCCCTCGTCATTACCGAAGGTAAGCGCCTGTAATATATGAGTGAGGTATTTCACTGTTGTCTCCACGTCACCCGAAGGGTACGCTTCAAAGACTCCCTCATATGCTACGCACATATATCACAAACGCAATGCCAAGCTGTAGTAAAGCTCCACGGGGTCTTTCCGTCTAGCTGCAGGAAAACGGCATCTTTACCGCTATTGGAATTTCACCGGGGTCCTCGTAGAGACAGTGCCCAAGACCGTTATGCCATTCGTGCGGGTCGGAACTTACCCGACAAGGAATTTCGCTACCATAGGACGGTTCATTGTTGTTGCTCTCCGCAAAGCGGAGGATGTGTACATTTCTGACACATTCTTTATGTCGCCATAAAGATCGGACTATATCATCACGGTGCTACCCGTGCCTAGCATATAGTCTCTGAGGATTCTTGTATGAGCGATTCTCGAATACGAGAATCATTTCTGCGTTGCTTTGCCCCACCATTCATAGGATCACGAAGATCTAGAAGATGAAGCAGGCCGGGCCTTGACCGATGTTTCTTTGCCGAGATGTACTCAACAAGATCACAAAAGCGATCAAAGTCTTCAGCTTTCTTTGTCTGGAGCCGATACGTTTTGAAAAATGGAATAATAACTGCTTGAAGATCATGCAGAGCACTAACCTCGAAGTAGCCAACTCCATCTTTACGAAAACGAATGGTCCCAGCATTAAAAAATGTCTGAAGGTTATGGAGTAAGGTCCTATCTCGCTGAGAGACATTAAAGGAGGCACTTACTTTCCATCCAAGAGAATCCGAAGAATCTCTTTTCACGGAAATATTGAAACTTCCTTCGCCATCAGCGATCCCTACTACATACCAGCAACTAGCAACACAGTGAGCAACCCATACAAGCCTTTCCTGCTGATTGTCTGCACTCGACACATTTTTACTATCAACCATAAGTAAAAGATTACCGATAGATTGATGAGTAGTGCGAGATACTCAGATATTCCAGCATTTAGCTAAGTTTTATAACTACAAAGTGCGAATTCATAGTTACCGCCGCCATTCACCCGGGCTTCGATTCAAGGCTTGATGTTATCTCACCTCCCCTCTTAACCTTCGGGCATTGGGCAGGCATCACCCCCTATACATCCTCTTACGAGTTAGCAGGGAGCTAAGTTTTTGCTAAACAGTCGCTTGGGCTCTTTTACTGTGGCTTGCTTTCGCAAGCAGTCCTTATTGCGAACGTACGGACGCTATTTTGCCGAGTTCCTTTACGAGGATTCTCCCGATCACCTGAGTCTACTCGACTCGACCACCTGCGTCGGTTTGCGGTACGGAACCAGCACTCTAATCATCCACCCTTTTCTAGCCACTGTCGCCCCGTTCTCGAACATATCCATAGCTCGAGCTCGGCTGAACAATGTGTCAGGTGGAGCATAAATACCGGTGTTCTGGAATATTAACCAGATGTCCATCGACTTCCCCCTTCGGGTACGCCTTAGGCCCGACTAACCCAGGGACGATTATCGTTGCCCTGGAACCCTCGGTCATGCGGTGGGCAGGTTTTTCACCTGCCAAATTCGTTACTCATGCCAACATTCTCACTCCAGCGCGCTCCACGTCGGTTCACACCTTCGCTTCACTGCACGCAGGACGCTCTTCTACCGAGCAAATACCAGTAAACTGATATCTGCCCCCAAAGCTTCGGTGCACTGCTTGAGCCCCGTTATATTTTCGGCGCAAGACCTCTTAGCTAGATCAGTGAGCTGTTACGCACTCTTTAACTGATGGCTGCTTCTAAGCCAACAGACTGACTGTCTTGGAGGTTTCACATCCTTTCCCACTGAGCAGTGACTTAAGGACCTTAGCTGTTGGTCTGGGTTCTTTCCCTTTTGACACGTGAAGCTTAGCCCCCACGGTCTGACTCTACGGCTATTGACTGGTCAGTATTCGGAGTTTGGTTGCGGCTCAAAGATTGCTCCCCAAGACCACATTCAGTCTCTCTACCCCTGCCAGGAACACCGTAGGCTATACCTAAATATATTTCGAAGAGAACCAGCTATCTCCCGGTTCGATAGGCATATCACCCCTTGCCACAGATCATCACGCAACTTTACAACGTTGCCGTGTACGGGCCTCCCATACCTTTTACAGTATGTTCACCCTGTCCATGGTAAGCTCACCGGGTTTCGGGTCGTGAGAGATGAACTTAACGCCCTATTCGGACTCGCTTTCGCTCCGGCTCCGGGATCAACCCCTTAGCCTTGCCCATCCCTGCACACTCGTTGGCGCATTCTACAAAAGGCACGCCGTCACCCCCCTAAGGAGGCTCCGACCTCTCGGAAGCAATCATGGTTTCAGTACTATTTCACTCCCCTCACCGGGGTGCTTTTCACCTTTCCCTCGCGGTACTAGTTCACTATCGGTCATGGAACGTACTTAGCCTTAGGAGGTGATCCTCCCAGATTCCCACTGGGTTTCACGTGACCAGTGGTACTCAGGTACCGAACCATACAGTCTAATCGTTTTCACTTACCGGGCTCTCACCGTCTGCGGCCTGCCGTTCCAAGCAGTTCAATTAACGAGAAGATTTTTTACTGTACGTGATATCACCGTTCGGCCCTACAACCCCGTACCCATAAATGACTACGGTTTGGGCTGTTCCGCGTTCGCTCGCCACTACTGACGGAATCGCGTTTGCTTTCCTTTCCTCATGCTACTGAGATGTTTCAGTTCGCATGCTTACCATCACTGCGGATTTGCACCGCAGTGTACCCTTACGGGTGGGTTACCCCATTCGGACACCCCCGGATTACAGCTCTATTGCCAGCTCCCCGAGGCCTTTCGTGGGCTTACACGTCCTTCATCGGCGTTCCATGCCAAGGCATCCACCATGTGCTCATATCGTACCTTTCTTCCGTGCGACAGGTAGCTTCTAACTACCAGTTATCTGAAAAAATATCAGATGAGTAACTTCTGAAGAATCTAAAAAACATTCAAATGCGATATAGTATTGCTTATTACAGCAATACAAATGCCATTGTTTTCCCTTTCAACTTGCAAGTTGTAAAAGAGCAACACTCCAATGGCTTTGAACCCACTGGCATCTACCTCCCCGCTTGAGGTGGGGCAGATGTCAGAAGATGCGCGCCAGCTCGAAAACATCAGCAGAGGAAACTCGTTCGTGCTGTCTGGGATAGAATCTACGCATTCTTTCGGGGGCTGTCAACACCCTACAGACCCTCACTAAAATGCACGTTCTTTCAGAAGAGTTACTCACATAAAAATAAGGTAAGAAACGTCACACTGCTTGCTGCCAGACAAGGTCGAAGAGACACCGCTGGGTCTGGGCATATTCCCTCGAAGTAACCACCAGTACACGTAGTGGGTCGGTCGAGATCACACTTGCAACATTATCCCCATAGATAATTTGAGGCGCACCAAACATACCACCCTCAACAAAGCGGGTTGTTCTCAGGAGCTTGGGTTGATGAACATTCAAGTCAAGTTCACCATTGGCTTTTGTCACGAGGGTTCGTGAAGGGATCTCTGAAAAAACCCGACGCTTCGTCCATTGCTTAAGAAACCGCTCACCGAGTACCGCTCCCAGATTATGCTCAGTACCAATGTAGCGGTATGGCTCCATAGTTGTGGCAAGAATATCTTCGAGAACCTGTCGGACCTCCTCTTCCACAAATAACTGCGTTGTAGGCACAGTAGACGGCTGTAAGCTGTACAGCTGATTCAATTCACCCAGTACTCCCTGTAGCTCCTCCGCAACATCGGCCAATACGACGCGATCCTTCTGGAGCTTGTTAGCTAAACGCGTTGGCGGAAGTACCTGGTATCTGCGACGACCCCGCACAACACTAATGGCGATCAGGTGCATTTCTTCTAATCGCTCGAGTATCTGGAGGACAGTGGTTTGCGGAAGCCCAAGCTCCTTCACTAACTGAGTGAGTGGTTGCTCGCCAAGCGCAAGTAAGGACTCATAGACGGTGGCCTCTGCACTACTCATCCCGAGTTTCTGAAAAAGAGGGGTATACTTCATAACTTCTTATATACTAGAAGTTTTTTAACTTACAACTCCACGCCCTGATCTTATCTTCTAAGTCAGCAGAAACTACTGGATGTTTTTCATGATAGCTTTCTCACAAATAAGAAAGGGAAATTGGTATGAAAAGTATTTCGTTTCAAGACGCACGTAAGCTTCTCACTCAGGGAGTAGCTTTTGAGGAATCCCCTCCGGTTCTACCGTGGTTCATAAAGGAAGTAACAGTAGACGATAACGAATCAGTTGTGCGAGTAGTTGCACGTGTCGTTTTTAGTAGCGACATTGATTCAGTTAGATCACGAGTCGACCACGTTAACGGAGCCGATTCTGCGGGTCACAGTTCAAACGACCTGGCATGGGCAGCCATCTCAAAGTCCTCATCACTTCAACACTTAGCAGCAGGTGTTGGCTGGACACGAACTAATGATAGGTTTCTCCGGCCAGTGAGACCCGATGAAGGCTATTTAGCTACTCTGGCAGTCGCAGTATTGGATAGTAAAGCAAAGTATCGTCTGTATGACTTTGACGGCAACATCCTTTGCACACGCACTGGATCATACGCGCCAGTAAGCTGGTAGTATCTGTCAACCATTTTTGAGGCCCTAGCTCCGCGCTTGGGCCTCGCTTTTTGGCTGCAATGTGACAGCCACTATTTCTGGCGGAGTAAGCAGCCGACCACGCAGACTCGAACCCCCCACTCCCGCTCCCACAATGAGCTCGCGTCCGGTGTCGGTAGTCATCCTTCCTGCCCAGACACGGAATGATCCACGAGGTAGTACAGGAAGTGCACAGAGGAGCACACTCTTTGCCAGCCAGCGAACCGGCAAGAACTGGCCACGATGCGTGTGGCCGGCAAGCGTTATCGTTGGTGCTACTCCCGGAAGGTAGACCCCATCAGGATTGTGGGTAATGAGTATGATTGTCTCTGCCTGCTTGCCATCTAGCGCGACACGGTAAAAGTCTGAAGCCGCTACAAGGGCTCGCTGATCCGCAAAGCGGTTACGGCGTAGCTTCTTATACTCTGCAAGCTCCTCCATATCACGTACACCAACAAGTTGGATGGTACTTCCTCCAATGCGGACATGACGGCTTTCATTTTGGAGAAGCCGAACTCCCCAACGTTCTGCCATCTCAGTAATTGCGGGCACTACGCGAGCATCGAGGTCATGGTTGCCAATTACCGCTACAACCGGAACGCCAAACTGACGAATGGCGTGGAAGAAGCGGTCAAGTACTGGGAGATACTTTGCTGAGCGGTCAATAAAATCACCACCAAGAATAATGATATCCAGGAGACCTTGTTCTTTCAGAATCGTCAGGTTCTTCAGGATTCGTGCTGCATGGTCGTCAGTTTGTCCGAATCCAAAGTGAAAATCACTCACAAATGCGAGGGATACTGGTTTTTGCACCAGCGACTCGACATATTCATGACGAATCTCAATCTGACGCGACTCAATACGGTCGCTCCAGATGACGAGAGCGACAAAAAAGGCGATGATAGCAATAATGACGAATTCCATAGCTTCCCACTCTTACCAGATATCTGATCCTGTTGGCAACATTGACCAACAGATCTTTGCTGCCGTCTCAAGTATTCCTTTTGGCGAGACACGGAGTTATGGAGAAGTAGCGAAGATGATTGGAAGACCCCGCACTGCCCGCGTTGTTGGCTGGACACTCAGTAGGCTCTCTGCCAACGATTCAATCCCCTGGTGGCGTGTAGTGAACCGTGAGGGCATGCTGAGCATCCGTAACACCCACGTAAGCCCGCATGATCAGCGGATTCGCCTAGAGGCCGAAGGACTTATTATTGAAGACCGCCCTGAAGGCCTTTTTATTGTCATGAAAAAGTCATGAAGTCATATTCATTACTTCACTGCAATGATGAAGAAGGAATCAGCGACCACAAAGCATTGCTCCTCAACTTCTGCTAGCATCGGAACATGTCCATCATCCCCGTAGCAAAGCGTTCATTTCCTTACCTAACCCGCAGAATCATCTCGCTGCTTGAGCAGGGCATGCTACCGAATATCACTGACTGGTATATCGATCCCGACTACGGCATGATCACCCACCTGCACTATGCTAGTGGGGAGCGCCGCATCACCTATCGCAACAACCCTGGAATCAACAGTGTCACCGCTTCTGAGGTAGCGCGGGATAAGGGCTATACCAAGACACTCCTGCGCGAGGGTGGTTTTCGAGTTGCTAACGGCAAGGAGTTTCTACTTCCCTGGTGGCAGCACGCCATTCACCTCAGTGAAGTAGATTCTATTGACCGGCTTTCAGTAACAATTGCCACCTATTGCCAAGAGGCTCTCGGCTACCCGGTCTACTGCAAACCAATTGATGGATCAGAAGGGCGCGCCATTCACCGGGTGACAGAATCGTCACAATGGCCAGCTGTTCTTCATGAATATGAATCAGAGCGCATTAAGCTTGCTGTGATTGAGGAAGCAATCCCCTACCCAGATTTTAGGATTGTCATTTTTAACGGCCGCGTCATTTCAGCATATCAGCGCCTACCTTTCTCAGTCACTGGAAATGGATCATCAACCATTACTGAACTCATTGCAGAGAAACAAGAGCAATTTAAACGGGATGAGCGCCCAACCCACCTCCATCCTGACGACCCGCGGATTCATGAAGAACTACGCCTACAAAATATCACCATAGAATCAGTGCCTGCAGCGGGACAGGCTGTGCGACTCCTCCCCATCTCAAACCTTTCAGCTGGTGGGGAATCACGCGATGTAACTGACTCAATTCACCCCTTCTGGCAAGATATTGCCATTCGAGCCACCGCTCACTGCAGCCTTATTCTTTGTGGTGTTGACCTTGCGTGCCCCGATATCACGCAACAAAGTGACGAGTATTACATTCTCGAGATGAATGCCGGTCCTGGCCTTGACCACTACGCCGCAAGCGGCGAGGAGCAGAAGCGACGCGTCGACGAACTCTACTCCCTTATCCTCAACGAGCCTCCTATCAAATAAAGAGTGGAAGTAGTTCCTGAAGATCCTTAACCGTATAGTCTACAGATTCGTCAGGAACTGAATTATCAGTAAACCACACCGTAGTCATACCAAGCTGCTTTGCTGGCCATAGACCACGTTCACGATTGTCATCAATCATGACGCTACGAGCTGGATCTGCCCCAGTCTTTTCAAAAACTTCATGGAAATAAGCCAGACTTGGCTTTCCAGTGCTATCAGGAGCAACCGTGCAATCAGTTAAGAAGCCAAACACTCCTGCATCAGCCAACTTCTCCTTAATAGCTTCAGGCTGGTTAGCGATAATCCCAATCTTGTACTTACCAGCTAATGCCGCTACAACTTCTGCTGCATTCTCGCGAATAACTTCATGACTCAGGTAGCTGGGTGAAGTATGGAGAACCTCCCGTAGTTTCGTAATAATCTCTTCAGTATCTCCCTGATACTGATAATCATGAAGAATCTGACGTACCGTCAGCTCACTTACTGAGCCCTGTTGTACACTAGCCTTTGCAAATGCCCGCTCAAATACCTCATGCGAGATATCCCCAACATATGACCGCAATAACTCGGTGATTGTTTCCTCACGAAAATGACGGTACGAGGACTCGTCCGCCAGCACGCCACCGATATCAAAAAAGATCCAATCAATTGCTTCCATAAAGCAATTCTAGCAGAGTACACCCCCTAAAAGATAGTGTCGTCACATCTTGACTACAAGAAATGTATCTACCTGTTCCTGGCGAGAAAAAGTATATCATCTCTTCCTTCGCCATAACTTTCTAGTAATGCAATTACCTTGGGCCTCTCAACGTTCTTATAGGACCAGACGAATTTAAGAAACGACCATTCAACCTTACCGGGATTGCCACCTGCGATTTTTTTACCTGAAAAAGTTGCAACGAGATTACGACGCAAAATTCTCCATAGGCAAAGCCATCGTGGATAGTCTAGAAAAATAATGGTCTCCGCGGCAGCTATGCGTAATTCAAGAGTACACATGTAGTTTCCATCAATAATCCAATGGGGCTTTTGTACGAGATTATCCAAATACTCTCGCCACTGCTCCTTCTTTTTTGACTTTTGATCACTCCAGAGAGAACTATCGTGAAAAAATCTCATCAAGATAGACTGCTGGCAAGCCAGTACGATGTGCCAACTTGGCAGTGAACGTCGACTTTCCTGAGCCAGGACAACCGATAACGGCAACTTTAGTCATATGAGCACACTTTAGAAATTCAGCATAAGTAGCTATAGACAATAAAGGTACCAACTTACTAATCTCAAGTCACGACCCGTTGAAACCTCTTTAATGAAGGGTTCTTGTTTGATGGGCCCCACGCTCGCTCCTTGCTGTTTTCCCTGCTATGTAGTGAAATAGCAGCTCTCACCTGCGTTTCAAGTCTCGTAGAACAACCAAATACAAAACCCCTCTGAGAGGGGTTTTGTATTTAGAAATAGGATGAATTTATGCATACCAGGTAGACACATGCCTCGAAGCCGGGTAGAAGTGATGACAACAACCCCCGGCTGCTTCCAATCTAAAATGGGGGTATTACAATACCAATTACGTTAGCGGTGCTTGAGATGGTAATTGGTAGCGAAGTACCATTGACGGTACCCAGTAAGCCGGAGCAGACATACCTTCCAATGGACGGTGTAGCACTACTATAAAAGCTATTTGTGGGAGTGCTAAGGACTTGAACATCATAAGTACCGGGCGGAACGGAGACCACCCCCAGAGTGCCGTTCCAAGTAACATAAGTACTCGCAACCAAGGTTCCGCCTTGTCTGAACTCAACAAGACGCGAGCCACCCCCAAAAGCCATTGCACAATGTCGGACTGACACCGTGACAATGCCCGGATTCGTCGCAGAGTCACCTGCGCCGTCTGTTGATGACACAAAGTAACCGGCTGCATCAGGGAGATCGGTGTAGAGAAGATAACCAGCACTGGGCAATACCTCGCGAACACCACTAACCGGTGCGTCCAGAGTACGATAAGTATAGGTGTATCTACTGCTTGGAAGCTTATCAATGCGCGTGGGATACGTCAGATCAGCTGCACTACATGTTCCGGTGAATACGCTACTCAGTGTCCCACCAGCACCAGTCAGTGTGTCACTTCCACTACCGGGCACATTACTGATTACTCCGTTAATTTCCTCACGACATCCCTCAATCGCTCGCCCACCAGTAATAATGGCCGTTTTTGCGGAGACAGTCCGTGCCTTACCGCGTGACGAGCCAATACTCACCACAGAAAGCGAAGATAAAATTCCAGTGATTGCAATGACCACTAGCAACTCAATAAGAGTGAAGGCCCGGCCTTGTGAGAGTTTGGATGCGTCCATATGTCAACAGTACGATGAATCATCTCACGAAGCAAGTTGAGACCCTATAAACCACACCAAATACAAAACCCCTCTCAGAGGGGTTTTGTATTTGGTGGACCCCACGCTCGTTCCTCGCTGTTTTCTCTGCTATGCAGAGAAATAGCCGCTCTCACCTTCGGTTCAATTCTCGTAGAAGCAACCAAACAAAAATCCCCCTTCGGGGGATTTTTGTTTGGTGGACCCTAGCGGGATCGAACCGCTCACCTCCTCGGTGCAAACG
>JAGVEG010000085.1 GCA_020058355.1 Candidatus Berkelbacteria bacterium | reverse complement strand
CTTGCGGTGGCTTGCTTATCCATAAAGAGTGCAGCGGCTGCGGCGCTAGAGCCGTTATGGTGGACACCATGGGTGGCAAGCTCAGCCTGAATGGTGCCGTCTTCCCCAATGCCACCGTGAAGGGCAAGGAAAATGTGACGATGCTTGCTCAAAAATTCTTCCCAGCTGAGAAGGGTTGGGATCGCAAGGTATTGCAGATCACCATGTCCCTCGCCATAAGTGAGACGAAGGTGAACGCGGGCCACTAATTGATGAAGGCGCTCTAGGGCAGCCGGAGCGGTCTCACACATGGCACTGATTTCTTCAACGGTGTGATTAAGGAGGAATCCGTAGGGGAGCTGCCATACCTGCTTGGTGTCAGTGAGAAGATAGGCGGTTGGCTGCCAGATTGCTGAGTGGCTCAGTTTCAAAAATACATTAGCGCCACTCAGGAGGGATACCTGGCGCTCTGAGCTGCTACCGCCAAAGAGGACTGCCAGTGGGGTGCGGCCGGTGGGAAGTGATTCTTGTACAGGAGGGGTAATGCCGTAGCGAGCGCAGGCATGCGAAAGGATGGCATGAAGTACACCGCGGTGAGTAAGACCAATCCTCGCCGCTTGCTGAAAGAGAAAACTGTTCTGTTCCATTCCGGAAACGGGGTTGAAGTCACTGAAAACAATGCGCCCATCGTTGAGGACCCAGCCGTCGAACCGAGCTACGTCGCGAAGGCCAAAGAGCTTGAAGAGGTGCTCGGCATGCACCTGGATGGCATCAACTTGTTCATCAGTAAATCGTGGTGGGCAGTGGTAAGTGACGGCACGGGTGGGGAGATACTTTTTACGGTAATCAAAGATTTGGTGATTGGTGTAGTCGGCTTCGATCTCGGTGGGGAGGACGGCCACAGGTAGGTTAAAGCGGTTTTCAAGAATAATGACGGTAAACTCGCGACCTTCAGCAAAGGGCTCAATCACTACTCTGGTATCCATGCGTTTGGCAAAGATAAGCCGGGCCTTTTCAACGGCTTCCTCGGCGGTGCTTACGGAGAAAACACCGATACTTGAGCCTCCGCGAGCGGGTTTTACGATTGCGCGCGTGAGGTTATGGGTTTTGAAAAAGTCGTGTGCCTGGGAGGCAATCTGACGATCATTAATTTTGAGCAGGCAGGTGGGGAGGTGATCAACTCCTTCTTCTTGGAGGATAGTAGCGGCGAGGTGTTTATCAAAGGCCTGGCTACAGGCAAGTGAGCCGCTCCCAATAAAGGGAATCCTATTGCGTTCAAGAAACCGCTGGAGACTACCATCTTCGGCCCAAATTCCATGCATAACAGGGAAGGTAATGTCACAGCTCTTCAGGTGAGTCACGAGCTCTTGCTTGGTGAGAGGTTGCGTAGAAGTAGTGAGAAAGGCATCAAAGTCACTTGGGGTGTTGCAGTAAAGCTGCGCCGTACTTAAGGGATAGGGCTGCTTTTTCTCGTTGAAATAGATGGGGACTATCTCGATTGCCTTGCTGGCTAGATGGTCGAGGACGGTACGCGCTGAGTTCAGTGAGATCCCACGCTCAAGCGAGGGGCCGCCGCAGAGAAGAGCGATGCGAAAGGGGTGTGCTTGCGTATTCATATTTATATGCAAAAGTATGGGCATATTTATGTCAAATTTTGCATATTTTCTAACATATAATTTGATGAAAGCGCGAAAAAAGTCGCAGAAAGACGCTACCAATGAAAATATGTACGCTTTGTCATGGTGGGGTTAAGGACCTTAGAGAGCCACGAGGCCAAAACTGTATCCACTGTAAGGGGTGGATAAAATCCTGTCCTTTGTGTGGGCAGATGATCGAGATTACTTACCGGGAAGTAGCCGTGGTGCGCGGTGCAGAAATCACGCAGCCGATGCCCTGTTATGTGGCTCACAACAAACCAAGTGGGAGTCGCTGTACTGATTAATCGAATCCCCTGGACTACCAGGGGATTCTACTTAATGTGCTAGAAATTGTATCTCACACTATACAAAATGTTCGCTATACTATACAATCAGAAAGTATGAGAAAAGTTATCCTCACCAACAGAGTTCGTCTTTTGCGCACCGAACGAAGCCTTACGCAGCAGCAACTCGCTGATGCTATTGAGGTAATTCGCCAGACGGTCATTGCCATTGAGCAGAACAAATACCAGCCATCGGTAGTACTCGCACTTCGTTTGGCGCAGTATTTTGCGGTGCCTGTCGAGGAAATCTTCTCTATCGAGTAGTATAATTGCACATAGATGAAACGCTTTTCTACCCAGCTCTTTCTCAATTTCGTTGTTGTCCCGCTCAGCATTCTGCTTTTTGTTGCGGAACTTCGCATGGTTGACCTGCTTGGTTTTATGGTCACTCAGAGTGTTACGGCCGGTATTTTACTGGTAGTCCTCTGTGTCTACAGCTGGCTTCGCCTGAAAGAAACGGATGAGCGCGAGTCACTACTTGGACTTCAGGCTGACAGTATTTCCCTCGCCACCGTGGTGTTGGGTCTCCTCTTTTGTGCATTATTCTATCCAGATAGCCATGCGGGCACGCTCCTGTGGATTGTGCTTGGCCTGGCCCTCCTGGGCAAAATAGTTGCAGCACTTATTTCTAAACTGCGTGAAAACGCCTAAGTCCTATGAACAAGTTTCTTTATCCAGGAATCGCCCTTCTACTCGTTGTTGGTATCGGTATTGCAGTTGCAGTAAGTAATGGTTCAGATAGTACTGACTCGACACAGGAAACAATGGTAGCGCAGACCGGCACTACTCAGACAGCTCAAACTACTCAAGCTGGAAGTACTCAGACCACGCAGGAAGGAACCTCCGCTCAGGCTGAGGGCACCATGCAAAAGGCGGCAGCTCAAGAAGTATCCTTTGTTGATAAGGCAACCACGCAGGCATTCGCTAAGAATGGGGGTAAGGTTGTGTATTTCTTCCACGCTAGTTGGTGTCCAAGTTGTAAGGCGGCTCAGGCTGAATTCGATAAGGGTCTCGGCGCTATTCCTGCAGGCACTACCATCGTAAAGACTGACTACGACACGACTAAGGATCTACAGAAGGAATACGGCGTCACCTACCAGCATACGTTCGTACAGGTTGATGAGAATGGTAACAAGCTGAAGGTGTGGAATGGCGGAGCAGTGAAGGAGCTTGTTGCAAACCTGGTCTAATTAATATGCTCACCCTGCTCCTTGTTGCGTTTTTGGCAGGGATCGCCACGATTGCAGCTCCATGTGTGCTGCCAATCTTGCCAGTAGTACTTTCTGCTGGTGCAACCGGTGGTAAACGCCGTCCCCTGGGGACGGCGACCGGTTTGGTGGTGAGTTTTGGGTCAGCAGTGCTCCTGCTGGCGCTTTTGGTGCAGCGTCTCTCAATCCCTACGGATGCCTTTCGCTGGTTGAGTGCTGCAATCCTTCTATTCTTTGGCTTGGTGCTTGCGGTGCCTGCCTTCGGTAGTCGTATCGAGGTGGTAATTAGTCGTTTTGCGAGCCGGTTTGCTCCTGATACTTCCGTTGAGCGTGATGGATTTTGGAGCGGTTTTTTGCTTGGTATCTCACTTGGTCTCGTGTGGACTCCCTGTGCCGGCCCAATCCTTGCGATTGTCGTTACGCAGGCCGCGAATGCGCAGATTAGTGCCGAGGTAGTCTTTATTTCGTTTACCTATGCACTTGGCGCGGGTATTCCACTCTTCTTGATTGCTACACTGGGACAGCGACTTCGCCAGGTTCTGATGGTTGCCAAGCGCAACATTGGCAGAATTCAGCAGGTTTTCGGCATTATCATTCTTATTCAGGCAGCACTTATTTTCACCGGGCTTGATTTGAAACTTCAGACCCAGATTGTAAAAGTGGTACCGCCATGGCTTGCTGAAGGCTTAACGACCCGCCTTGAAGAGCGGGTGGTAAACGAGCGTGAGTAAGGCGTAGGCAAGCGCAATGGAAAGGGCTCAGTATGGGCTAACAAAGGTAGTAATTGCCTCGCATATCCACGGCCTCGCTAATGCGGCAAGTGATATAGATTTTCTTGAGATTGTCCGCACACCAGATTGTACAGCGCGAAAGAGCGAGATTAATAGCGTCACCACATACGAGTTACGGGAGTATATTAGCGAGGCAGTCAGTGGAAATGGCACGCTGTATGAAGCTATTTGTAGTACAGAAGTCGTGTACACCTCTGAGCTTGCCGAGGAGCTCCGAGAGAACTGGCATAAACTTGTTCACTCAGAACGCTACTTCCTCAGTTGTATGGGATATGTTTGTCTACCGTGTAGCTGATGGCGAGTTGCAAGAATTTCTCATTGCGGTAAAGAACGCGAGGAATCCCCTTGAATACAGGGTTCAGGCACTTAAGCGAATCATGGCGCTCAAAGAGATGGCGGTACGGGCTTGGCTTGCACACGATCGCATCGAGCCTGATGAGGTGTGGATTCGTGAGTATCTGGGCAGGGCGTACGCCACCTCATAAATCGGTAGTCGGACTAAGAATCGGGGGATGGTTTGACTTCTCAAAAAACATATCGCATCATGATATATATCACTAAGCGATATATATGCAGCAACTATCACCTGAACTTGCCATTCTCAGCGCCCTCCTTGGTGGCGCCCAACATGGCTATGCCATTATGCAGTGGGTACGTGAGTGGTCAGACGGCGAAAGTATTCTTGGCCCAGCAACTCTGTACACCGCGGTAAAGCGACTGGTGCGCAGTGGCTATATTGTGGTTGTAGCCGAAGATCAGCGCCGTACAACCTACGCCATTACTCCTGAGGGCATTCGTCATCTTGAAGAAGAAACCCTTCGCCTCGAGCGTTTGGCACGACGTATGCGCACCCTCTTCACGCCGTTGTTGGTGGCGGCATGAGCCTCTTCTCCTCTCTTTATCGTGGGCTAGTCTGGTTCTATCCGCCGGCACATCGCCAGCGTTTCGGACGGTTGCAGCAAGAGCATGCTGAGGAGTTGGTGGCTGAGCGCCGCCAAACAGGCGACAACATTCTTGTGTTTGAGCAGCAGCTTCTCCTACTCCTTGAAGTAGTCCCAAGCATTTTTCACGAGTGGTGGGCGGTGCTGCGGGGGAGGGAGCCATATGAAGACCTTGCTTCGTACAAAGCACAGCTGGTGAGTGGCTATTTGCGACCGAATTATCCACTTATTTTTCTCGTGGGTCTTCTATCAGAGTCGCTTTGGTCGGCGGGGTACTTTGATCTTTGGCTCCCTCTAATACTTACTATGGTCGGGGTTACGCTGCGAATGAGTAGTGCTAGTTTGCGTACTTCCGGAAGGTTTTATGCGTTTTTCACAACGCTTAGTGCTGGGTTAATAGTGTACGTCAGTCTTATCACGTTAATCAGTTCATTGAATAGTCTCTTGGGTGGAAACAATGTCATCCCGTTTACGGGAGGGTTTTTCGTCATGATCATGATGAATCGTTATTGGCGTGACCCTAAACGATCGACGCGTGAGATTGGTAAGACTGAATTGACTAGGCGCTTCGTGACGCATCAGCAAAGGAGACGATTTGTTCTGCGTGGTTGTCTTTGGTTTGTTGGGATAGTAACGAGCCTGCACATGTATGCACTGGTGATCAATGGGCTTGCTGATATCCCAGAAGAGTTTATTGGCGTGACTACTGGAAAGAAAACACCTGCTACTGTTTGGGAGCGAATCAGTGATGAGCAGCATCGAGAGCATCGCAATGGCTCGTCATTATCAGTAGATGACTACACACTTCCCGAGAATGCTGAGAAACTTGCCAAAGCTTATCGTGTTGAGCGCCCGTACCTTGATTTCGTTGCTAGAGTACCTGCAGAAGAATGGGATGAGGCAGATATTTCTGTACTAAATAATGAAGAGATTTCGCAATTCATATTCAGAAGCATTCCTCCGAGTGGTTTTAATCTTCGGTCAGCACTGGCGGTTGTTTTGGCACATGCTCAGGTGGTAGAAGATGCTACGAATGCGCTCGATGACCTCACGGTGACCTACGGCATTCTAGAAAAACAGCTTACCGCACGAAACACAAACGAATTTACTCAGTATACAGCAAGAGAATCGCTAGGCGAATGGTATAAAGCTGCCAATACAGTTGCTCCTCGGCTTTCTGATCAGCAGAAGACCCAGTTACTTGCTCGCTTGCAACTCGATCACCGTACGATCGCGATAGATAGTCGCCGTGATATCGCAAGAACTACGGTGCTGCTTATTAGCAGGCACAATATGTCTCCCCTGGCTGGGGGATATCCTACGAGTTACTTTTACCAACCTCGTGTGCACGCTTCATTCGTTGCTGAGCGGTTCAGTAATGACCTTCAGCTTTTAGCAGGTTCTTGCGATGCCGTAGCTGAAGAGCCCAAGGCTGCCGAGGGTGTGGAATTAGCAATGAAATGGTATGACATACTACTTCCAAATAGTACGGGGCGCTGGCTTGAATCATATCAGCCAGAACCACAAGGGCTTCACTTACTATACGAAAGCTGTGAACTTGATACTGCTCAAGAGTTACTGAGGCAAAAGCTTGCTGTATGAACCACCCTATCTACTGCGCATTATATCGTCCGTTTCTCTGGCTCTACCCGCCCGCCCACGGAAAGAGCTTCGGGAAGCAAATGGTCCAGCATCTTGATGACCTGCTTTCCCATGGTGCGGCAAATTATGACGGACTGATTCGCATTGAGTTATTTCTGCTCGCACTCCTTGAGCAAGTAACAGGGCTAGCAAGTACAGGATTCTTTCCAAGTAATGGTAATGCATGCAAAACCGAAGACGCCGTCCAGCGCGCCCAAGATGCCCTTATCTAACATCGAATCAAGATAGTGGTCGGAGTTATGGCCGATATAATTACCGATTTAAATACCGATATTCTTACGAAAGTTGAGCGGGAGTTTCTTGAGCAAATTGCTGGATACGTTAAAACGTATGGTGAGATCACCAACTATCGGGCGCAACTTCTCACCAATAGATCTGCAGAGACGGTAAAAAAGCTTCTGGTGAGACTTGTTGAATTACAAGCACTAGAAGCAATCGGTGAGAATAAGGGGCGCCGGTACGTCATTCGCAAGGAGGGTGCGCAGTAATTATACTTCCTCTGCAAAACCGTGCCTGGAAGGGCGCGGATGAAGTTCACCAGGGATATACGCCAAGTAATCGCTCAGCATGTCTCACGGAAGATGCAGTGCATGAAGCGCAAGCCGCACCTCCGGAGGATTTCTCAGTCTAGGACTTGTTAGTTACTGGGCTGAGGGATCAAAAACGAGGCCGTATTCACCATGTTGTACGGCAAAGCTAAACCACATCTCAAAGTAGAAGGGGAGTTTGGTGCCGCTTTCATCGTTGATGGTAAGGTTGTCGCCGCGGCGCTGGAGTGAGATTTTCCTTCCTGAGATCATCGTTTCTACCGGGGTTTCAGTAATCTGGAGGTAGGGCACACCAACCGTGCTGTCGCCATCTCTAAAGACGGCAAAGATCGTTTTTGCGGGGTAGCGAGTAT
>JAGVEG010000068.1 GCA_020058355.1 Candidatus Berkelbacteria bacterium | reverse complement strand
AGGCGGTTCATAGCGAAGAAATGCACTTCCCAAGTGGGTAAAATAAGGATGATACTAATTGCATGAATTCATTTTCTGGAGAAGAGGCAATCACGTCATTCCTTCGGGAGGCGCTTACGGATGCTGCTCACGTAGTGGGGTGTTCACTATTTACCGAGTACCAGGTCCCCTGGCTTCGGGCAGTTTTGGTGGAGGGGTTTGCTGGCTGTAGCGATGCTAAAGTTATTTTTCCTGAAACAGTGAAGAGTATGGGGGAGCGTTTGTTTCCTAGTGAAAGTAATGTTGCGGCTACGTTTCGTCAGTGCGACATGCCGCATTCGTGGCTACTTATCGGCGAAATGCTTGTTTGCGTGGGGACGGTACCTGAGCCCTGGGTGCAGGTTATTCATGATGAGGGAATGGCACAGGCATACCGGGGCTATTTTTGGCGCTACTGGAATTACGGTGAGGCACCCGGTCTCGTGAGTAGTGTATTGCATCGTTTTTCATACTCATCGTCCATCGATGTATGTAAAATTCAATCTGTTGATCAACAAATTGACACTGTCGTTCACGCAATTGAGCAGGAGGAAGATGGGTGGATTCTTGATGAAAAAACGGGCAAGAAGGATCAGCGCAAGTATTGGTCAGTGCCAAAAACCACGGCAGAGTTCTTGCGACTATTTACTAGGGCCACTGAGCGAAGGGTTATTCTTGAGATTGGTACATCGGCTGGCTACTCAACCCTTCATTTTGCCCAGGCACTTGTGGATACCAGTGGAGAGATCACTACGATTGAGCGCCTACCGCGGAAGGTCATGCTTGCACAGAAGCATTTTGAGCAGGCAGGCGTGAATAGTTTTGTCACTTTGTTAGAGGGGGCGGGCCTGGAGGTTGTGCCTACGCTGACTGGTCAGTATGATCTTATTTTTCTTGATGCAGATCGTGAAAAATATGAAGAATATCTTGAGTTACTGCTACCGCGTCTGGTGCCGGGAGGCTTCATTATTGTTGATAATGTCTTTGACTATGGCCATCAGATGGCGGGATATCTTGCGCGGGTACAGAACGATCCTCGGTTAGAAACAATGATTGTCCCGGTGGATAATGGTCTGGCCATAACGCGACTGCGATAATCTGCTAGAGTACGGAGTATGTCTGCACGCCGTATTGCCTATAGTACGTTGGTACAAATTGCCGGAAAGCTGATTGGCTTTTTTGTTTCTGCGTTCTTGATTGTTGTTCTGGCGGATCGTCTTGGTACGCGGGGGATTGGTGACTATACGGCGGTACTTGCGTTTGTAAACCTGTTTGTGAGCGTAGCGGACATGGGGATTAACTTTGTGGTGATTCGTGATATTGTCCAGCGTCCGGCAGAAAAGGCAAAGATTGCGGGAAGAATGCTTGGATTCCGCTTTAGTTTCAGCCTCATCACCCTGTTGGCAGCCCCGTTGGTGGCCCTTGGTATCCCACGGTATAACCAGCCACAGTTGGTAATCGGTATTCTCATCATTGCCCTTGCGCAGTTTATTTTGTTGTGGAATCAGTTCTATGTGTCGATTATGCAGTCGCAGCTTCGGATGGACCGAGCTACGGCAACCGAGCTGATTAATCGCGTGGTTACCCTGGTTGGTACGGTAATTCTTTCGCGCTTCTCGCTTACCATTGATGAATTCTTCTTTGGGGCACTCGGTATGATCTTTGTAGGTTCAGTGGTGAACTTGATCGCTTCGATGCTCTGGTGTCGTGATTTTGGCCCGATCAAGGTGGTGATTGACTGGCAGGAATTTAAAAAGACCTTCCGTGAGGTATTTCCGGTGGGTCTCTTTAGTTTGTTGAGCGCGATTCATTTTCGCATGGATAGCGTACTACTTCGTTCGATCCGTGGTTCGTATGAGACTGGTGTATACGGCTACGCCTATAAGATTGCTGAGATTATCTTCACCTTTCCGGTGATGTTTATGGGAAATATCTTCCCCAAGATTAGCGAGCTCTGGAAAACGGATAAACAGGCGTTTACTCGCATGCTGCAGAAGGTGCTTGATGTGTTACTGCTGGCAACGCCACCCTTGTTGCTGGCGGTCTATGCATTCGCACCACACTTAACGGTGATTATTGCTCGTAATGAGTATCTAGACGCACTGCTTGCGGGTGGCGTGCTGCGTATCTTAATTATTGCCATGTTTTTCTGGTTTATTAGTACACTTTTCACCCATGCGCTCTTGGTTACCAATGATTATCGTGGACTCATTCGAAATGTAGCGATTGCGGCGGTGGTTAATATTGTGCTGAATTTCTTCATGATTTCGCGCTATGGATTCTGGGGAGCGGCGTGGGTAACGGTTATCAGTGAGGGACTGCTCATTGTCCTGAGTTATCAGTTCTTGTTGCAGTACTGCACCGAGCGTCTTCGCTTTGTTGAGCTCTGGAAGAATCTTCCGATCTTGGTGGTGATGGGAGGTATCCTCCTTGGGCTCCGTGCACTTCCTATCCTTGAGATTGAACAGTTTGCTACGCTTGGGCGTTTCGGCCAGCTGCTCTTGGTGGGTAGTGCCATCGCCATCGGTCTTGCTGGGTTCTTTGCCCTTGTCCTGCTTCTTCGTAAAGAAGTAAAGGGAATGCTGCGTGGGCTGCTTAAGCGGAGTGCGTAGTGGCATTGCCGATTTACGTGTGAAGTACTAGGGTACAGCCATGAAACGACCACGACTTCTCCCCTTTATTGTCATTATTCAGTCAGTACTTTTGGTGGCGGCACTCGGCTACGCTTTTACACTTCAGAAAGAAAATACCAACCTCCGCAAACCGGAGTACTTACCGAAGCTCACTGCTGAGCGTATCCATAAGGATATTCGTGATACGGTGGCAGTGCCTGCCAATGAAGTGCCAGTGGTACTTGGTACCGTGGCAGATCCTACAAAGCTTGAGGATCAGGTATTCTACCGCAATGCACTGCAGGGGGATGTCATTGTGGTATATACCGAGGCGAAGATCGCGGTGCTCTACCGTGAGTCTGAGAAGAAGGTTATTAATATTGGTCCATTTCAAACAGATGATACCGCTCCTACAGTGCTCAGCACGCCTGTTACAACAGCCGTCCCAGCTGCGGGTAGCACACTAGTGCCCTAGTATGTGGGAAGACCAGCCGGCGGCTCCTCGAAATACCCGAACGTTGTTTGGTGGCATTACTGCCCTTATTGTGGT
>JAGVEG010000039.1 GCA_020058355.1 Candidatus Berkelbacteria bacterium | reverse complement strand
CACACCGCCTTCCGCCATGCCCGCACCGCCATTACGCCACATCTTGGCTTTAGCTCCTACCAAAAATTTGCAATTCCAGAACTCAAAGCAGCCGAGGCCGCTATCTGGGACCAGGCAAAAGAACTCTACACTTCGCTTCTCACTCCCGAAAACTGGTGGCTCCTTGAGTACCTCATGCCGCTTGGCTGCGTGATTGGCGCAACCATGCACGGCGACCTCCGCTCACTTGAGTTCCTCCTCTGGCAGCGCAGTAAGCCCGCCGTTCACTACAACGTACGTACCCAGGTACTCGCCATTGCCTCCAGCACTAAGAAGCAGCTTCCCTGGATGAACGACTACCTCCGCGTAGATTCAACCCAGAACTACCTCTTTGCGCGAGGAGAAGAAATCCCTCTTTAATTTGCTAGTCGGCAATATCCTCCCCATACCGAAAACCAAGCACCTCGCCACCCTCACCGTCTTCAATAAAGTTACAGATAGTAAGTACCATTTGCTGTAAGCCTTCAGATTGTGCCGCCCACTCCATTAAAATAGCAGGTGCTGTCGAGTAAAGACGGACCAACTCGCAGAATGTTTCCTCGGCATAGAGCAGCTTGTCATCGCGATATGTTGCGGCATAGTCAGTAATTGGCTGAATAGGTTTCTCAGTATTGCTCAGTACATCTGTAAGTTTTTCTCGCTTGTATTGGTCTACATACAACCACCAGAACTGATGAGCTAGTTCATGCATGAGTGTTCCGCGCTCAAAGGTATCTTGGCGCTTGTCTTCCGGGATTGATTGTAGATACGAAACATCGTTGCCAAGTCCCTCATGGGAGTACACCCGAATTGGTGTACGTTTTGGAACGTAATTAAATGGCATTTTATTCCAAGAAACGAAACTTTCACCCCGAAAGCGATACTGAGCAAGTTTGGGATACTGCTTAAGTAGTACTGCATACTCCGTATACGGAACAAGGTAGTTATCCCTCCCAATGGCAATATTTACTCGTTGGTCAAAAACGATTTTTGAAATGAGTAAGCTATGAAGAAGGCCTGGATTGACCGCTTGAAATAGCCACTGCAAAAACTTTATGACGTATTGCTCATCACCCTCAAATTCAACGGGCAGACCTTCATCAAGTGATGTCTGAATGTTGTCATAGTATATGTCCTCTAGCTCCTTCCGATTTCGATGCTTCTCTTTTCCACGAAATTCTTCATTCTCAGCACGTATGCCCTCATAGAGTTGCTCAGCCTCTGTATCTTTGTACTCAGGCAGGCGCTCAAAGAGACGACTCAGCTGTCGTAGCTCGTTCATTTCCTGATACTGATCTCCGTTCACAATCTCAGCGTGACGTACTTTTCGTTCTTCTTTTGTAAGCCCCTTTAATTCAGCGACCACTTCTTTTCGGTAGTGTCGCCAATTAGGAAACATATTAGAAAAGACTTAAATTCAGTGCCTTCTGCTCTTCTGGCTCCCACGAGAAATCAACCGGGAATTCCTTTGTCTCACCCGAGAAATCAGCAAATGAAAGGCTGCGGCGGTGCCGGCCGTACTCGTAGAGTTTCTGGGTAATGGCCACGTCATCCAGGCAGTACTGCAGGAGCTCATCAATCTTGCCATCGGCGTACATCTGCACCGCCTGCAAGCCATCACCCGATTTCTGGGTGCCAAGCGTAGCCTTAGCCAAGGTATCAAGCTTCACGCGGTGGCCAAGACTTTTTTCAACGGCGGCAAGCATGTCAAAGCTGGCCACTTTTTCCATTTCAGGAAAATAAGCAGCACACACCAGATCATCAAAGCCGTGATTATTAAAGCCGATTACCATCTTGCAGCGCTCTAAACGACGCCAAAAATCTCCCAACTCCTCTTCTTTAAAGCCAATCAGGCGCTTCTCGTTGTAGGAGTAGGCTCCGATAACTGAAATGTGGAGTTTTTTAGGGTCGCGGCTTCCTACCTGCTGGAATGTTTCCTTGGTCTCAATATCGTAGACCAGAATGTCGCCATCCATGCCTAGCGGGCAACCAGGGCGAAGCGACGATCAACTTCCTGCCAGTTTACGTTCTGCAAGAAGGCAGCGATATACGCCTTACGATCTGAGCCAAAATCAATAAAGTAGGCATGCTCATAGACATCACAGGGGACAAGTGGTGTTGCACCCCAAACACCACCCTGGTTCTGCGCATCTGCCGCAAAGATATGTAGTTTCATATCTGAAGGGTCGTAGGCAAGAATTGCCCATCCGCGCGCCGCCATAGCGGTTGCAGTAAACTCAGTAACAAATGATTCAAAGCTTCCCCATTGCTCGGTGATCTTTGCAGCAACAGCAGTACCAGTTGCGTCGCCAGATCCGCCAAGGATTGCAAAGAATACTTCGTGAAGGATCATGCCGTTTGCAGCAAAGGTCTCTCCTTCTTTAAGGCCGCGCCATGCGGAGAAAATCTGGTTTGCGGAGGCCTTATCCAGCTCTGCCATGGCAGATTCTACCTCGTTGCGCTTGGTTACATAGCCCGCGTAGAGCTTGCCGTGATGGATTTCTGTGGTGCGTGCTGAGATGCCGGAAAGGGCTTCTGGAGCAAACGAAAGGGGCTGGTGTTGGTGCATAATCAGTGTCTTATCTTGCAAAATATGTCAATTTATAGGATAATGGAAATGTTCAAGAAAACCAATATGCAATTCAACCAACTCAAACGCGCGTTTCTCTCTTCTGGCTATGAGATTTCTCTCTCACAGGGCCGTGCTATTGAGCGCCGTGCACTCGATGGCGTCTACTTCCCTAAGCGCCACGAGCTTGGTGCGATTATGGGCCTCCTTGCCCCCGACGAATATAAGATATACATCAACCGCAGCCTCTCTCTTGAAGATCGTGCCGTTACCCTGTTACACGAGTTGATCCACCTTAAGGACGAGACCCTCCCCGAGCAAACCGTTGAGGACCTTGGCATCTCACTCTGGAGTACTATGACCGATAGCCAACGCGGCTTCCTCGAGTTCTTGGTACGCGCCTAACACGTAGCGAGAGCAGGCGCCTCCTGCTAAGCTAGAGACATAGTCTTAAATCACTGCCATGGAAGCACCTGAGCTTATCACACACGCCAACGACACCACCTTCAAAGAACTCGTTGAAGATTTTTCTGGCGTCACCTTTGTTGATTTCTTTGCAGTCTGGTGTGGCCCCTGCAAAATGATGGAAAAGCCACTCCACGCCCTTGCCGAGAGCATGCAAGCTGACACCCGCGTGAAGTTCTTCGCCGTTGACGTTGACGCGTCAACCGAGCTCTCAATGCGCTTTAACATCCTTAGCATCCCTACCTACGGCATCTTTGTGAACGGCGTTCACGATAAAGAGCTGTCAAAGGGTCTGGTTGGCGTCATGGACACCAGTATTATCAAGGAACGGATTGAAGCTGGCCTGGCCAAGCTTGCACCTGCCGCAAAGACCATGGATATGGGTGATGAATTTGTAGCTCCTACAACTACCGAGAACCCTGTTTCTGAGCCAAAGATGTAGAGAAGTCACTTCAAAACTAACCAGACTCCACCCAGAAAGAGTCTGGCTAGTTTCTCACTGCCTTCACATAGAACATGGAGACCCTAACGCTGCTTAAGTATTGATGAGGTCAATCTCCTCAAGTATAATTCACACATAGACGGAAAGCGTGGGTTGGCTCTTGTTAGCCGTTGGACCCAAAGCACCGTCTTTTTTGTAACCATATAGACCACTTCAAGTGTGAAAGCATAACCCATAACCACTAGCTTAAAATATCTCCACTTTGTATTGGTGGAGATATTTTAAGCT
>JAGVEG010000009.1 GCA_020058355.1 Candidatus Berkelbacteria bacterium | reverse complement strand
TTCGAGTACTCCAGGGAACGAAGTAGATGAATTTAGGGAAATCTATCTCCGTGAGTATGGCAGAGTGATTTCGCGTGAGGAAGCTTTGAAAGAAATCAGTGTACTTCTTTCATTGTTCAGGGTGATTTGTTAGCGCAATTATATTGTTCAGGGTGATTTGTTAGCGCAATTATAATGTGTGTAGAAAATTAAGAAGCACCCCCAAAATTGGGAGGTGCTTCAGACGTATTGTCATGGGGATTGCTACTCCACGACAATATTTATTGTTTGCTCAAGAATCTGAGTAGAACCTGTGCCAGGAACATCCATCCTGACTACATAGGAACCCTTTTCCAATCTTGCCGTAACAAGGCCCGGCTCATGGTCAAGTTTAGAGGTTACTTTGACGAGATCTCCCCCATCATCTCGGCGATACACATTTGTGTTGATCGCCCCGCACTCGGCAAAATATGTCGGTGCAGCTGTGGTAATAAGAGAGATGTTACTTGCGGAGACATGATTTTTTCGCCCATCCGCAGAATAAACATGCACTACACCTCTGCGACCATCACGCAAACTAAGAGCAGTTAAAGCCATCTCGTTTTCTGGATCTGGCGAGACTTTTGTACGTGGGCTTGCAATCGACCACAGTAGCCCAACAAGCGCCACGATAATCAAACTATTTCTAAACGTCATTTTAACTTTCTCCATCTTCCACATAACCCTGGGCGGGTGGCAAGAAGATTTCTCAAAGCAATGCTTCAAGTCTTACCATGAAAGGCAATTATCGTACAACCTTTCAGGGTAAGACTTAATATTTTATTTAGCACATAATAGCATTTTTTTCAATAACCCAGACCGGATTCGAACCACTTCTTCCCTGTTGATTTTCGAGCGTAAGAGATTTTGCGCACGTTTTAATAAAAAAATAGGCTCCTAGAGCCTATTTTTTATTGGCACCCCCTACAGGAATCGAACCCATATCTCGCCCTTAGGACGGGCTTGCTCTATCCGTTGAGCTAAAGGGGCGTGAATGTAGTCTAGCAAAAACAGCGGGGTTGTCCCGCCGTTTCACTCTAATTTCATGTTTGAGCCAAACCTACTTTACCAGTGTACGGAGTGCCTTACCTGCCTTAAAGCGAGGGATGCGCATCTCGGGAATATCCATTGGCTTGTTCTCAAATGGATTGACGCCGCGGCGTGCCTGGCGCTTTCCAACGTCAAAGGTACCGAAGCCCGTGATGGTGACCTTTTCGTTGTTACTGAGAGCGCCAGTGATGAGGGAAACCATGGCATTCATGCCAGCGGCGGCCTCTTGTTTGGTGAGACCAGTGCGCTTGGCGATGGCATCGATGAGTTCAACCTTATTCATGGTGGAACGCTATTAGGGCTACAAAGGAGAGATACGGATATGTGTGAGAGACTCAGCATGCCCGGTGGCGAGGTTGAGTACGGCTGCAATGCCGTTTACTTCACACGCTCCTGAAGCCAGGCTATATCGCCACGGCCTTCCCGTCAAGAAATGCTTTAGTGGCTCTGATTTCTCAACCCCCAAGATCCCATCTGTTGGCCCGCACATACCGAGATCGGTAATAAATCCGGTACCTGACGACAAAACTTGATTATCATTTGTGGGAACGTGTGTATGTGTTCCTACAACCAGTGCGACGCGGCCGGCAGCATGCTCGGCTAGTGCACGCTTCTCACTGGTAGCCTCGGCGTGAAAATCAACAATCACCGCGCTTGGCCTTGGTGTAGTGGCCAAGATGTTATCAAGCGCCGTAAAGGGTGATTCACACCCCTCACCCATGAAGACGCGTCCCATGAGGTTCACGACGCGGACCGTCATACCACGCACTGAGAGGTCGTAGAAGCCTCTTCCTGGCGAGTTTGGATAGTTAGCAGGACGAATCACTGGGACCGTTGGTGTATCCAGTAGTGGATAGAGGTCTTCACACTTCCAGACGTGATCGCCAGTGGTGAGACAATCGATACCAAGACCAAGCAATTCCTTGGCGTGAGCCGCGGAAAGACCACGTCCATGGGTGGCATTCTCGCCATTCGCCAAGATAAGGTCTGGCGTGTACTGCTCTTTGAGAGCTGGCAGTGCGTCAGCCAGGGCCTCGCGACCGGGACGTCCGACGATATCACCAAAGAAAAGAACGGTGATGCGCATACTAGGCAGCGATCGCGGCAGCGCGCGTTTCGCGGATAACGTTCACACGCACCTGACCAGGATAAGAGAGCTCGCCTTCAATCTTGGCGGCAATTTCCTTGGCAAGCTTGGCTGCTGCAAGGTCATCAACATCTCCTGGGCGGACAAATACGCGCACCTCGCGTCCGGCTTGAATAGCGAATACTTTATCCACGCCAGCAAAGCTCAGTGCTGCTGATTCAAGATCACGCATGCGCTGAACATACTCTTCATAAGAAACACGGCGCGCTCCAGGACGAGCTCCAGAGATAGCATCAGCGGTACGTACGATCCACGCCTCAACGGTAGTAGGCTCGACGTCATCGTGGTGGGCAATAATAGCATGTACAACATCATCTCCAAGGTTGTAGCGCTTAGCGATATCGGCGGAGATATGGTGGTGAGGCGCCTTAATATCGTGGTCCAGAGCCTTTCCAATATCATGCAGGAGACCCGCCTTGCGGACCACCTGGGCATCAGCACCGATTTCTTCAGCCAGGATTCCGGCAATCTTTGAAACCTCAACCGCGTGGGCAAGTTGGTTCTGTCCGTAAGAACTACGATACTTAAGGGCACCAAGGATCTTCAGAACATCCTTAGGAAGTCCTGGTACCTTGGCTTCAAGTGCAGCGTTTTCTCCCGCCTTGCGAGCTGCTTGCTGGACGTCTTCCTCTGCCTTCTTTACCACTTCTTCGATCTTGGCTGGGTTGACTCGTCCGTCTTTCACTAGTGCCTCAAGGGCAACGCGACCGATTTCACGGCGCATAGGATCAAATGACGAGATCAGGACTGAATCAGGACTTTCATCAATCAAGAGATCAACGCCCGTCGCCTTTTCAAAGGTTTGCACATTGCGCCCTTCCTTACCGATAAGACGGCCTTTCATTTCCTCGTTAGGAATTGGCACGGCAAACACGGTGTTTTCAACGGTAAAGTCTGAGGCTACGCGAGCCAAAACAGTTGCTAAGCGCTTCTTTGCCTCAGCACTGAGCTCGTTATCGGTCATCTCATCAAGGGACTGCATACGACGAAGCAGCTCATCTTTACTTGAGCGCTCCACGTGCTGCATCAGGGTTTCACGCGCTTCGTCCTTGGTCATGCCGGCGATCTTGGCGAGAGATTGCTCTTGTTTTTCACGCACGCTACGGACTGCTTCTTTAATCTCTTCGAGCTCTTTTTGCTGGGTCTCAAACTGCTTAATCTTTTGATCAAGGTCGCCGCTGCGGCGCTCAAGCTGACCATCGCGCTGCTTTGCTGAGCTTTCTAGATCACGTACGAACTGCTGACGCTGTTCAAGATCTGCCAAAAGCTCTGCCTTACGTTTTGCCGCCTCAGCCTCTGCCTGTTGCACAATCTGGGCTGCCTTTTTCTCGGCGAGGGCGAGTGCCTTTTCATCTGACTTGCCTTTCTTTTGCAGAAGCACCACCGATCCACCAACACCAGCAGCTGCTCCGATCAGAACAGCGAGGATACTCTGAATTATCATGGACGTAGGTCTCACCAGCTACCTAACAAACATCACCCCCTCACCAAACCATTCCGGGTGAGTTGCTGTACCTGATAAAGACGAAAATTATTGGGTAAAAAGTGTGCTGCCTCGTACCAATAAGCATCATCACACAGGTTCACTCTACCGGAATTGCCGAAATGCGGATAGACGGCTATAGTAAGCTTATAGTTTTACCAAGAACTCGTGACTGTAGTAGCTTTAGTGAGTCTTTGAACATCGTTCACCTGACTCCGGGGCGTAGTCGGAACGTTCTGTTCCTCCTCGCCCCGATAAAGTGATCTACGATCACTTTATCGGGGCGTAATTGCTGCTTTGCAGCTCATGCCCACAACTTCGTCGGGGCGTAGCACAGTTGGTAGTGCGCCTGGTTTGGGACCAGGAGGTC